>CAZSPM010000648.1:0-1503 GCA_964608785.1 uncultured Eubacteriales bacterium | reverse complement strand
CCGCCTCATCCAGCAGCCCAGCCCCCAAGCCTTCCCCCGGTGAGGCCCCCAAGAGAAAGCCCAGTTCCCGCGCTTCGGACCTGCTGCGGCGCATACGCGCCACGCGCAAGCGGAGAGACGGGCAGGCAGAGAGAGCAGAGGACTTAAAGCTAAAAGTTTGCTTTTGATGACATCTATTTGTCTTTTTCTATTCTGACGGGGTTATATCAGGAGCTTCTGATTCAGCGGTATCAGCAGATTTATTCGCAGGATTAAGTGTCTCCTTTAGGTCTTTGTATGCCTTAAACCGCACAACTTTCTTACGAGCTACGTGGACCTTCTCTCCGGTACGAGGATTCCTTGCTTCTCTCGCTTTTTGAACCCTGACACGCAAGATCCCCAGACCGGGCAGAACAAACTCTCCCTCCCTTAAAAGCTGTTTTTTTGCCAGTTCTACTAAGCCATCATAAAAGCGATTGACATTGGCTTTGCTAATTCCCGCTGATTTCATGACACCCTCTACCATTTGATCTTTGTCCATAACCGACCCCCTTTACAAATACTTAATGATTATCTAGGAGTCTGTCGGAAAAAGTCCATCTGCTGCGTTGCATCTAAACATTTTTCAACAGCCTCCATACAAGTGGTATTCCGACAGGCTCCTAGTTCATAGCCTTACCACTTAAAAAATAAACGTGTCAAGCCTTGAATTGAGCTCTCGCATCCTTTAATTTCTCAACCAGCTCATAACAATTACCCCTAATCTCTCCCATTTCTACATCAGGTTTGACATCGCTACCATGAAAATCAGAACCAGCAGTAACTAACAGATTATACTCTTTGGCAAGTGAAAGGAAATGTGCTTCGTCTTTTGTAGTATGGTAGCTTGAAAAGACCTCCAACCCGGAAAGTTCACCTTCTATCAGCCGCAGGATAATCTCATCTTTTATATCAGAAGGATGGGCCAGAACAGGAATACCCCCTAACTGTTTTATCCTATTCATCACATAAAGGGTATCCACCGTGGTAAGAGGGACAAAGGCAGCTTTTCCCCCTCTAAGATAGTCACGATAAAAATTGACGTATGGGGAATTCGAACGATCCCCATCAACGAATCTCTTAATCCTCGGGTCATCTCTATTCTCCTCCCTGCTCATAATTGCCTTAAGAAAGGACATCCCTGTGGGAGTCCTATCTCCAGAGAATCTTTTCACCTCATCAGCGGAAAATACGAATCCTAATTCATTTAATTTATCTATCCTTTTTACTGCCTGTTCCTGTTTATCCTGATAGATTTCCCCTAGCCAATCATTGAGTTCTTCACTCTCATAATCAATAAAGTATGCTAACATGTGGAGATCATTATCGAGGTAGATGGTATTAAACTCAAGGCAGGGTATGAATTCAATGCCAAGCTCTCTTGAGAGAGATACCCCTTCTACGATACTCCCTATAGAATTGTGATCGGCAAAGGCGATGGCAATAAGCCCCCTTCTTTTTGCCATGTTAAAAATCTCACGGGGA
>CAZSPM010000647.1:0-1505 GCA_964608785.1 uncultured Eubacteriales bacterium | reverse complement strand
TTATTTAATATAATACTTGACAAAGTTAATTTTTTACAGTATATTATATTAAGAAAATCAATATAAGGTGAAAAAATGACAAGAGATTGGCAAGAATTAACAAAAATGACAAAAGGAGCCCCCATCATAGTGGAAAGGATTCGACTCGTGGAAAAGGATATTGCTCTTGAGGGAAGCTTTGAACTTCCTCCTCTTGCTCAACTGAGTATGGAGGACCAGATTTTTATTACTGCCTTCATCCGAAGCCACGGCTCGATAAAAGAAATGGAAGAAATATTCAGCATAAGTTATCCAACAGTAAAAAATCGTCTCAACCGTATCACCCAGAAGCTCGAGTTCGTGGAAATCAACCCGCCTCCTTCCCGGAGCGAAATTCTGTCACAGTTGGAACAGGGAGAGCTTTCAGTCGAAGAAACCCTCAAAAGGTTAAAAGAATGATACGACCTCCACTCTTTATAAAAATCCACATAGTGGAAAACGGAAAAAACAAGATAAGACTATGGTTCCCCTTCATCCTAGTTTGGCTGGTTCTTCTTGTTCTAGCAATAGCATTATCACCTTTTATCTTGATCGCAGCTCTGATTTTATGCCCCCGTAGCCTTGGAAAGAAGCTCCTGATGTTTGGGCCGGTGTTTTTCTATGCGCTCAACTCATTAGGCGGCTTGAACATACAGACTCAAGACCAAGATAGCAAAGTCTCAATCCTTATTAAATAAAGGAGGAATGAAAATGAGTGAAGACCGACGAAGAATCCTAGATATGTTAGTCCAGGGAAAGATCACTGTCGATGAAGCAGAAAAATTGCTTTCAGCGATTTCCCAACCTTCAGGTGAATCTGAACAGAGTGAAAAACCAGATAAAAAAGACTTTCCTAAATACTTAAGGATTGTTGTCGAGCCAGGACCCGAGAATGTCAAGGGAGAAAAAGTGAATATCCGTGTGCCCTTCCAGCTTCTCCGGGCTGGCGTTAAGCTTGCCTCTGTACTACCAGTAGATGTTCAGGGAACGGTCAATGAGCACTTAAAAGAAAAAGGAATCAATATTGATCTTTCCAATATCACATCTGAGAATCTAGAAGAACTCCTGGTACATTTGAACGACCTGACTGTCGACGTCGATAGCAAAGAGGAAAAGGTCCGGATTTTCTGTGAATAAAACCTTAAGATTTTACTTTGGAAATATGATGAGGGGCAATTTACCGGAGTGATTTTATGAATGCAGGGATTTGAATTAAATTATTTTCTGGATCCTGTCTTTTATTAATTTTAAGGACATTGGGTCAACTCTATCAAAGACATTAAAGACAGGGAGGACTACATCAGTCATTTTTTTGATTCTTTCAAAGACCGGAGGCGACACCAAAAGGACATCTGATGATTTTACGATTTCCTTCATCTTCGATTCTTCCTCAAGGAAACAACAAGAAAGCCTCATGTTCTTTCCCAATTCTGTCCTGAGCAAATCTTCAAAGAATGATACCGATGCTTGATCCCGACAGATAAACC
>CAZSPM010000646.1:0-1514 GCA_964608785.1 uncultured Eubacteriales bacterium | reverse complement strand
TACAGCAATATCAGGAAGTTATTCTGATATTGCTGTAAATCTTTTTGCTGAAAGAAATTATTTATTTTAATCGGCATTTTTTCCCTCGTGGCAAGCCGATCTCACCGCACCTGCTTCGTTACAGCCCATTCGCAGTGGACGACCACGTCATCACGAGCGATCGAAGAGAGCGTGGTGATCTCATCGTTACGTGTCAAGAGGCGTATATCTTTACGAGGTAAAAGCATGAGATTGCCACGTCGCTTCGCTCCTCGTAACGAAGTCTGCGGCAAGCTCGACTTGTGAATAATCCAGGTTATGTGATCAGAGGAAAACTATACTGTTCCCAATTATTTATTTGCGGGCAGTACTTTGGGGAACGCCCCCTTTTTTATGAGAAAAATATCGTCAATAAATCGTTATCTGAACAGAAAAGAGAATTTCATTATGAGATTAGGTGAAAAAAAAGATTTTGGAGATGATTATTTAACAATTGTTGGAAAGAGTAAAGCGTTATGCCAAATTCGGGAATTAATCGATAAAATCAAGGATAGCGATGCCCCTGTGTTCATAAAGGGGGAAAGCGGGACTGGCAAAGAGCTTATAGCCAGGATTATTCATGAAAGAGGAGTAAGGAGAAGTGGACAATTTGTTGCAGTAAATTGTGGAGCTATTCCAGAGCTTCTTTTAGAAAGCGAATTATTTGGGCATACAAGGGGAGCTTTCACTGGGGCTATACGAAATAAACCAGGACTCATCGAGGAAGCCAGTGGAGGAACATTTTTTTTAGATGAAATCGGGGATTTCCCCCCTCATCTTCAAGCAAAACTTCTTCGCCTTCTTCAGGAAAAAGAGATAAGGAGAATCGGGGAGAATAAAACTCGCTATGTTGATGTAAGATTTATGAGTGCGACAAACAAGAATCTTGAACAAGAAATTGAACGAAGAAATTTTCGTGAAGATTTGTATTATCGCCTCAAGATTATCACGGTTGAGCTCTTGCCTCTTAGAGAGAGAAAAAAAGATATCTCTTATCTTTTGAATCATTATGTTGAGAAATATTGCAAGGAGATGAAAAGAAAGCAGGCGTATTTTTCCCCCGGCGCATTGGAGTTGCTGATAGACTATCCATGGCCAGGGAATGTCAGAGAGCTTCAGAATGAAATCCAGAGATGTTTGATTCTTTCAGGAGAGAGTAGCCCTATTAAAGAGGAATATCTTTCTTCCAAAATAAACCCTCAAAGAGAGAACTACTCAGCGTCTTCTTATGACTTTTTCATCGCCAGAGCTGAGTTTGAGAAACGATTCTTAAATCAGGCTCTGGCTAGATGGAATTATAATAGGGCTAAGACTGCAGAAGAGATTGGCCTTAGCAGACAAGGTCTTTTTAAATTAATAAAAAAGCTCAATATCGAAGTTCCCAGGAGAAGATAGCTTGGGAAGCATCTCTTTCTCAGTGAAAAAATAGTCCATCAGGCAAGCTGAATCGTCAGCACACGAATTTGCCCCAGCGAGGCAAATTCGCTCCGGTCCTC
>CAZSPM010000645.1:0-1520 GCA_964608785.1 uncultured Eubacteriales bacterium | reverse complement strand
TCAGATCAATATCTTACCCCTATCGGCGGTTTTTTGAGAAAGTCTAGCTTAGATGAACTTCCTCAGCTCTTTAATATTCTAAAAGGAGATATTAGCTTTGTCGGTCCAAGGCCTGCCCTTTTTAACCAGAATGATCTAATAATACTTCGAACAGAAAAAGGAATAGACAAGATAATTCCTGGATTGACAGGTTGGGCGCAGATTAACGGCCGGGATGATCTGGCTATTCCCATTAAAGTGGGGTACGATGAATATTATCTTAAACATCGGTCTTTCCTTTTTGATCTCAAGATATTGTTGATGACCCCACTCAAGGTGGTGCGCTCCGATGGGGTCAAACATTAGGAGTGTGCTAATTTTACTTGAAGAATTTACTGAATTATGTTACTTGGATGACATAATATCTTGGCGAGTCTCTGGTCTTATTCGTGTTACTACTTAGTATTTATTTTTCCCTATCTTACTGAAAGTTCTTGTCGTGTTAAAACGCTTATTTGATTTCTCTGTTGCATTTTTTTTCTTGGTGCTTCTCTCACCCCTTTTTCTTGTTGTGGCATTGGTGATCAAGGCTACCTCCTCCGGTTCTGTTTTTTCCAGGCAGCTTAGGATCGGGAGGGCGTTTAAGCCTTTTTATCTTTATGAATTCCGGACAATTGAAGAAAGTGCTTCGCGATCTGATTCTTTGATTCCACTTGATGGGAACGCCAAGATTACGTCAAGCGGGAAGCACTTGATTAACCTTAAAATAAGTAGCCTCCCATTACTCTTGAATATTCTAAAAGGAGAGATGAGTTTCGTCGGGCCGCGTCCGGAAACTCCTGATTATGTAGCGTTATTCAAAAAAGAGTATGAAACAATCTTGAAAATTTCTCCTGGGATCACCGACCTTTCCTCAATAGCGGGTAATCGTAAAGAAAGTGATCTATTCGACACAAATACCTCTGAAAATACCTATATTAAATCGATGCTCCCAAAAAAGGTTAAGCTGGCGAGAGCGTATGCTCGGGAGAGATCTTTCATCCTTGATCTTAAGATCCTTATCGCAACACTTATCAACCAGACTCTCTCATTTCCCTCACCGTTTAAAGAAAGAAAAAAAGGGCTTAGGAAAGAGATAAAAGGGACTATTCTCGATTTTCGTTCATTGATCATTTTTTTGACCCATTCAGTCGCAATTGTTGGCTGTAATTATGCAGCCTTCTGGCTGCGTTTTGATGGTAATATTCCTGAAGAGACAGTTCACCTTTTTTTGAGTACAATCCCGCTTGTTTTTTTAGTCCGAATGGGAGGGCTCTATCTGTTTGGGCTAAATCATGGCCTTTGGCGTTATGCGGGCCTAGGCGATCTGTTGACGATCGTGTGGTCTGTCACCACAAGCAGTGCGGTCATATGGGGGGTGATCACCCTCTCGTCATGGCAGGGATATCCAAGGTCAATATATCTAATCGATACATTTCTTCTTCTTGTCGTATTCTCTGTCCCTAGAAGCCCCAAGAGCATATATAGAAATTTAAAATGCA
>CAZSPM010000644.1:0-1520 GCA_964608785.1 uncultured Eubacteriales bacterium | reverse complement strand
AGCATCAACACTGTTTTTAATTACATTGAATTTTGATTATGGTATTTCTTCTCTTCATTCTAAAGAAAAAAAGAAGTTCGTCCGTGGAGTTTTTGATATCGGTGGTAAAAAAGAAGAGTATACCAAAAAAAAAGTGAGAGAAATAGAAAAGAAAGAGCCCCGGAGCAGAAAACTTTATATCACCCAAGTAGCCGTCCGGCGGTTTGGCGAAGCCAGGATTCGTGGTGATGCCTTTGTGAAATTGAAAGTCGTCTTCGAAGATGGCTCGGAAGAAGTGAGATACTGGAAAGGTCAGGAAAGGTGGAAAAAGTTCACCTTTGAAAAAGCCGCTAAAGCCAAATACGCACAGATCGATCCTGAATATACTTGGCTTATTGACTCCAACCTCGCCAATAATAGCATCAGGATGAAGCCGAAAAGGTCAGGTATCCTGAAAATCACAACCCAATTTCTCTTTCTGATCCAGAATTATCTTCAGTGTATTAGTTCATTGATTTAGGGAAAGGAGTAGACGATGAGAATTCTAAAGATATTCGGACAGGGTTTTAGTACGACCAACAAGAAAGTGAAAATGGTGGTTTATCTATGGCTGATCAATTTTGTTTTTTCAGTAGCCGTCATCACTCCAATTTATTTCCTACTCAATAATGATTTTTCTCGCTCGATGATGGCAGACGAACTTGCCAAAGGTGTGGATCTGTTCCTGGTTGGGGATATGATCTACAAACACCAGAAACTCCTCCCAGCTCTATTGGGATGGTTGCTCATTCCGGGCATTCTTTTTGGCTTGCTCTATATTTTCCTCAGTGGAGGCATAATCTGCAGGATTGTTTCTCAAGATGAGAAAATAAATATATCAAATTTCTTAGCGGATTGCGGGAAGTATTCCTTCAGGTTTTTTAGAGTGTTTCTGATCTCCTTAGTGGGTTATTTTTTTGTTTTCGGCATCCTATTCAAGGTTTTTTCGGCTTTATTTAATCTTTGGTCTAAAGGCGCCTCGACAGAATGGGGTGTTATTTTCTCTTCCAATCTCGAGTTTCTAGTCATGGTTCTCCTTTTCACAATAGTCAGGATGTTTTTTGATTATGTCAGAGTGAGGCTTGTGGTTGAGGAAAGCAAGAAGACAATTAGGGCAACACTTTTAAATTTTGTTTTTATCGGAAAAAGGTTTTTCAGAACGTGGCTCCTTTATCTGCTTGCGGGGTTGGTTACTGTTATTTTTGGCGCATTTTATCTTGCAGTGTACCAGTCGTTGCCAAAGATGGGTGTTCTGCTGTTAATCGCTTTTATCTGGCAGCAGATATATATGCTTTCAAGAATGTGGACAAAGGTTTTATTCTATTCCACTGAATACCACTTTCTTGTATCTCAAAAGAGTTCCAAAGCTTAAAAAGGACTTAAAATTTATCTCTTTCCTAAGGGGAACCTTTTTCTTCTTTAAAGCGTCTTAATATTTGGCTTTGTTCCAAAGTGACGGGATTAAATTAAAATCAACAAAAGGAGCAGGGTAATGTCTCCGC
>CAZSPM010000643.1:0-1526 GCA_964608785.1 uncultured Eubacteriales bacterium | reverse complement strand
CTTTGTCGACTATGCCCACACAGACGATGCTCTCAGAAACTTACTGGAAACCGTCCAGGAGCTCGATTCCCGCAGAATAATTCTGGTCTTCGGAGCCGGAGGAGACAGGGACAAATCCAAGAGAGAAAGGATGGGAGAAGTGGCCGGTCGAATAGCTGACTGGACAATCCTCACCAACGATAATCCCCGTTCAGAAAACCCGCTGGCCATAATTTCAGCGATAGAAAAAGGAATGAAAAAAGCTGGAGCAAAAAACTACACAATATTGCCTGATAGGAGAGAAGCCATTGAACATGCTCTTTCCATGGGAGAGAAAGGGGATTTTATCCTGGTGGCTGGAAAGGGGCATGAAGATTATCAAATTATCAAGGATAACGTCTTCCCGTTCAGTGATGTCGAAGTCATCAAAGAAATTCTGAATAAAATGGAGGCCAGCTGAAATTGGTCAATCTTCCGCTGAATGAAATAGCAGAAAAAATAAATGGAAAAATCCTCCAAGGTTTGCCTTCTCTCTCTTTCGGCAGATTCAACATTGATTCACGACTGACAGAGCCCGGAGAGATGTTTATTGCTCTGATCGCCAAGAGAAATGGCCATGATTTTGTTCCTGAAGCAATAGAGAAAGGAGCATTGGGCGCTGTCGTTTCTCTAAAAGTACCCATTTCAAACAGAGCAATCGGCTTGATTGAGGTGGAAGATACACTCCTGGCTTTAGGAGAACTCGCCCGAAAAGTGCTCTCAGAACAAGAAGTTAAAGTCATAGGCATAACTGGAAGCATAGGGAAGACGAGCACCAAGGAGTTCAGCTCCTCTCTCCTATCCTCCAAGTTCAATGTACTCAAATCTGAGGGTAATTTTAACAATCAACTGGGTCTTCCTTTGTCTCTTCTCAGACTGAATGAACAACATCAGGTGGCCGTGCTCGAGATGGCCATGAGTGCTCCAGGAGAGATCAGCGAGCTCACTCGAATCGCCTCTCCTGATATTGCAGTCATTACAAACATCAATCCAGTCCATCTCGAATTTTTTAAAAGCCTGGATGACATAGCTCTGGCTAAAAAAGAAATCCTCCAAGGAACAAAAGAAAACGCGATAGCCGTTCTCAACGGAGATGATGCTCTAGTTAAAAAAATCTCAGAAGACTGGAAAGGAGAAAAGCTGTTCTTCGGACTATCTCCGGAATGTGATATTCAGGCGCACAGCATTCAAAAGATGGGATTTGGAGGAATGTCCTTTGAATTGAAATACGGGCAGGAGCAAGAAAAAACACATTTTCCATTCTTTTATGAAAGCCATCTCTACAACCTCCTCGCTGCCACAGGAGTGGCTTTCGCTCTCGCCGTGCCCTTTGAAGATGTACTTGAACGAATAAAAAAGCTTAAAGCTTTTTCTAGGAGAGGAACCCCCCTTCGCCTGAAAAAAGATATCATCCTCATAGATGATTCCTACAACTCCAATCCTGCGGCATTGGAATCAATCCTCGAAGGACTGGCCAATCTCCCTTCAAAGAGAAAAGTGGCTGTTCT
>CAZSPM010000642.1:0-1528 GCA_964608785.1 uncultured Eubacteriales bacterium | reverse complement strand
CAAGTGATGAATACTTCAAAGCAATTATTGCTGAGAACGATTCAGATGGGCAAATAAGGAGTAGGTTATGTCAACGACATCAACAGCTGCTAATACGGCTACAAATAGTTATATTCAGGCGCTTCAAAACACGACGAGTTCGTCCTCCTCTGCACCGTCCCAACAGCTGGGGCAAGCGGATTTTTTGAAGTTGTGTTGTATGTAATGGATTTTAGCTAGGTTTTTCTTCGCTTCGGCGAGATAGGGCTTCCGCTCGATAGCGGCTTCAAGACTCAAGACTGCCTCAACCATCCTTTTCAGATGGTAAAGCGCATACCCCCTTAACAAGTGAAATTCTGCTCGGTCACCCTGCATTTTAAAAGCGTCATCTATTCTTTGGAGCGCCGCCTGCCAATTTTTCCTGGCGAGCTCGAGATCGATCAGTTGAATGGTACATTCTATCGGGTCGTACTTTCTTAGAAGGGCTTCCTTCAAATTTTCAGAAGCTTTTTCGAAGTGGCCCTGATTTTTTAAATCATACCCAAGAACAAAGCTGGGAAGTCCGATGTTAGGGTTTTCCGTGGCAATTTTTTGGACGAGTTTCTTTCTACCCTTAGGCCCTGAAAATTTTGATCTTTTTTTTGCAGTTTCTTTTCTCAAAAAATTCTCAAAGGCCTCTTCGAAATCTCGGCAGGTCTTGGCTGCCCTGGGATGGAAGCCTTGACTGAACTGAACATAACTCAACAGGATATAAGCATCCCAATCATCAGGGAAAAGATGGATCTCTTCTTCAAGAATCCTTATTGCTTCATCGTATCGGCTCCTTTTAAAGTAAGCAAAGGCTGCCTTAGGCCTGATGTTTTTTCTGCCGGGATCATCGCGAAGCGCTTGTTCGAAATCCCGTATGGCCTGGCTATAATTCATCATGTCCATGTTCTGCTGAGCCTTTTTGATGAGGTTTTGTTTAGGTTGCCCTGGAAGGACGAGTGCGAGAAAGAGGGAGAGGATCAAAAGGAAACGAAATTTTTTTTTCTTTTCACCTGCTGACATCAAAAAAAAGGATACCATACGCTGTCTTCAATCACAACTTTCTAAAGTGGGGACGTTCCCTTAGGGGACACCCTATCTTTTCAGGTTTCATTATAAATATTGGATAGATAGAATATCCCCGTCAGGAACGTCCCCATACTTGACAACTTCATAAAGAGAAAACAAAATGAGGAAAGCAAAATGAAAGCTCTTGTATTAGAAAGGGGAGAACTCAGTCTCCAAGATATTCCTCGGCCTTTACCTTCTAAAAATGAAGCATTGATTAAAGTCCTGAAGGCTGGGATATGTAACACAGATTTGGAAATAGTGAAAGGTTATATGGAATTCGAAGGAATTCTCGGGCATGAGTTTGTTGGCCGTGTTATTGAGGCTCCAGAGGAGACCTGGATCGACAAAAGAGTAGTTGGAGAGATAAACATGGCCTGCGGAAAATGTGAGTTTTGCCGGACAGGGAATTCAAAACATTGTCCCTCAAGGGATGTTTTGGGGATTTTCAATA
>CAZSPM010000641.1:0-1529 GCA_964608785.1 uncultured Eubacteriales bacterium | reverse complement strand
CTTTGCAGTGCTTTCTCTCATTTTTTCTCTGTTAGGTTTTTTCCTTTTCTTCTTTATTTCTTTTCGTAATTCTATTCCCCAAATAAAAGGGAAGGTTTCCCTAGGAAGCTTGACAGAAGATGTCAGGATTGTCACTGATACGTGGGGAGTTCCACATATTTTCGCTCAAAATGAAAATGACCTCTTTTTTGCCTGCGGCTATGTCCATGCTCGAGAAAGAATGTGGCAGATGGAACTCAGCAGAAAAGGGGGCTTCGGGAGGCTTTCAGAAATATTTGGCAAAGAGACCCTGGAAAGAGATAAGTTTGTGAGGAACTTGAGTCTTAAAGAGGCAGCCACCAAAGATTTTGAGAAGCTTTCACCCAAAATGAGAGATCTTCTCATCTCTTACAGCCAAGGAGTCAATTCTTGGATGAACTCAAAAAGATATAACTGGCCTCCTGAATTCCTTGTCTTACGGTATCGTCCTGAGCCTTGGAGTATCATGGATTCTCTCATGATCAAGGAGTTAATGGCCCTGCTTCTCTGTGGAGATTACACGAGCGAATTTATGCGAGCAAAATTAGTGAAAAAGCTAGGTGCCGAAAAGGCGCTCCAGATACTCGAAGAGGGGATTGAGATTCCCTCTTCTCAAATAGAGGATTTCACTTCAGGGAGTTTGGCGCGTGTTCCGAATTTTCAGGGTAGCAACAACTGGGTTTTAGCTGGAAATAGAGCTGAATCCGGGAAGCCTCTCTTGGCAAATGATCCTCATCTTGAAATCGGCCTTCCTCCCATATGGTATGAAATTCATCTCAAATGTCCGACGTTAGATGTTATCGGTGTGTCTATCCCTGGAGTGCCTTTAGTTATTATCGGACATAATGAATCTATTACCTGGGGTATTACTAACTCCTGCGCCGACGTCCAGGATTTGTATATAGAGAGGTTGAATCCTTCCAAGGATAGCTACTTAGATAAGGATGGATGGAGACCGCTCGAAAAAAGTGAACAGCTGATCTGGATAAAGGGCGAGGAAAGTCCTGAAAGGTTTGAAATAGGCTGGACAGCGAATGGTCCTCTTATTTCTCCGATTATTATACAAAGCCCGAATCCCCTTTCTTTGAAATGGACGATTTATGAAGGAGGCAGAACCAGAGAGTCTATTTTTCTTCTTAACAAAGCTCAAGACTGGCGCGAGTTTCAAGATGCTTTAAAGTTGTTCGATTCTCCCTCACAGAGTTTTGTTTATGCTGATAGGCGCGGCAATATTGGTTACTATTTGAGCGGGAAAATTCCTTTAAGAAGGGAAGAAGCAGCTCTTTTTCCTTATCCCGGTTGGAGGGAGGAGGGCGATTGGGAAGGCTATCTTGAGGAAGAAGATAAGCCAAATCTTTATAATCCCGATGATGGATTTATTATTACTGCCAACAATAAAATTATTCCTGAAGAATTTCCTTATTATGTGAGCTATGATTGGGGAGCTCCATTCAGGGTTGAAAGAATAAGAGATCTTCTACTTGAGAAGGAGAAGCATACTGTAGAATCCT
>CAZSPM010000640.1:0-1532 GCA_964608785.1 uncultured Eubacteriales bacterium | reverse complement strand
CTTCGTGATCGACGAGATCGTACGGCCGCTCTTTCCCGAGGAAATCATTATCGTCGGCAACAAGAACCATCCAGAAATAAAAGGGCTCATTGGATTCAGCCAGGGAAAAGGAATCATTATCGAAAATGAAACCCAGGTAAAAAGTCTGACTCACAAAAAAAGAAGAGCTGTCCTTGCGCAATCCACTCAAGATTTATACCTTTTTGAAAAGATTGTGGCTGCTCTCATCGAGAAAACAGAGGAGTTAAGAGTCTACAATACTATCTGTCTTTCCACTCAAACTCGCCAAAAATCCACTTCTGAATTAGCTTCTGATGTGGATACACTTTTCATTGTTGGAGGGAAAAACAGCTCTAATACCTATAAACTCTATCAAATTTCGAAAAGAATCTTGCCCAACACTTACTTTATTGAAAATGCAGAGCAAATCACCCCTGAAATGCTAAGATGGGCAAAAAAGATAGGCATATCAGGAGGCGCCTCTACCCCTCCTGAAGCTATTTTGGAAGCTGTAAAGAAAATCAAGAATAGCTATAAACTCCAGCTCGAAAAGGAGAAGTCCGTTCAATGTCAGAGATAACAAAAAACCCAAAAGATGAAGAAGTCATCTCATCTGAAGATTACGAAACCTTGCTGGAAAAATACCAGTTCAATGCCAAAGAAATCGCTCCTGGAAAAATAATCAAAGGCAAGGTCATTAAAGTAACTCCTGCTCATGTGCTTGTTGATGTGGGCTTTAAATCTGAAGGCATCATTCCGATCGAAGACTTTGCTTCGAGCCAGGAGATAAGTGAAATTCATTCTGGAGATACAGTCGAAGCTATTCTGGAGAGGGGCAACCTAAGAGAAGGCTATCTTATCCTGTCAAAAAAAAGAGCAGACGCTGTCAAAGCCCTGAATAATCTGGAAAGAGCTTATACTCACAATGGCTGGATAATGGGAACAATCACGAACAAAATAAAAAATGGCTACACCGTTAATGTCGGAATCAATACTTTTCTCCCTGACTCGCACGCCGATGTTAGAGCAGTCAAAGATCCAGAGAAGCTCAAAGGGAACAATTACAAATTCAAGGTTATAAAATTCGACAGGAAAAGCGAAAATGCTGTTCTCTCCCGAAAGCTTTTCCTTCAAGATGAAAGAGAGAAAAGAAAAAGGCGAGTCTTTAATCAGATCAGTCAAGGACAAAAAATTAAGGGGAAGGTCAAATCCTTAACAAACTTCGGTGCTTTTGTCGAGCTAGAACCTGGCATCGAAGGGCTTATCCACATCAGCGAGCTGGACTACAAACGCGTCAAGCGCGTGACCGATGTCCTCGCCATCGGTGGCGCCATGGCCTACACCTTCCTCGCCGCTCGAGGTGAGGATGTCGGCCGCTCCCTCCTCGAACGCGGATCCTTCGACGATGCAAGGCGCGTGATGCAGGCCTGTGGCCAGGCGAGCCATCGCCTGCTGCTGCCCACGGATCACACGGTTGCGCAGCAGATCTCGCCCGATGCCGAGGTTCGCACCGAAGAGCATATTCCCGCTGG
>CAZSPM010000639.1:0-1533 GCA_964608785.1 uncultured Eubacteriales bacterium | reverse complement strand
ATTCTTGGATTTATATTTAGTTCTGTACTCAAGGCTTAATGTTAAGAATTCACACGGTTTTTCCTCTCCGCTTTTTAATTATCGGTAGGCTATTGCAGGAGGCCGGTTGATGACTAATTCGAGATATATCTTTAAGTTGTTTTTCCTGTATGGATTGTTTTTGCCTCCCATGTGCCTTTCCCAATCCCCGGAAAATCTTATTTATGATCAAATAGAGCACGCAAAAACTTACTATAGATTTGCTATGGCTGAAAAAGGAAATATGGACTCGTTTCGACAAGGAATGCGACACCTGGAGGTCGCAGACTCACTGTTGCAATTGACTCCTTTGACAGAGGAAAAAAGAAAGAATTTCACCTACACGATTGCTGCTCTGCGAAGTGATCTGGATGAGCAAATGGACATGGCTCATGATACGCTTTTCGGAGTATTTCCTCTCATACGTTTTATCGCACCGACCTTGTTTGCGGATGCCACGGCAAACGGTACATTCGAGCTTGTTGATGATCCCGATGTCATCGCTGTCACTTCGGCAGCCAACTCACTGTCCGAAGAGGTAATCGAGAATTGGGGTCCTCGACGTCAGTTGGATGTCTTGGTTGTAAGCGAACTCGAGAATCCTGCACTCGAAAACGAAGTTATATACATTTTCAACTCTTCACCAAAGTTCTTCGTTCATCACTCGGGAGAACTGGCTTCCAGATTTTCGTCCGATCAAATGGAACAATTAACGAAGCTGGAGGTCCCGGTGAACTTTCAAAAAGCGATAAATGAGTTTCTTGGAGTATCGGATTTTCTGGTCGTCGTAGTACGCCAGATCGACGTTCTGGACGACGATTATTTGTTTTCCATAGAAGGCAGAATTTATGATACTCAAGGAGAAAAACCCGCACTCACATTCACAAAACTTGGATTATGTCGTGATCGCCGGGGTCAGTTTCCACTGATTATTGCGAGCAGTCTCTTTTTGCTACTGCTCGCGGTTATTTCGTATACGCTGACATTTCGCAAGTGTGAAGCTGACTGGCCATCTCCAAAAGAATTTCTGGTCATACCATTGGTATGTTTCCTCTTTGGACGGGTAATACCTTGGATACTCGCACCCATTCTCTCGCCAATCGCTCCCGAACCGGAAACATTGGCCATTTTGTCTTTCTGGTGGCCTTGTCTGGCTGGTGGAGTTGTTTTGTTGGCTCCTCCTATTATATATCAAGTTGTTGCTGCAAGACTGTCCTCATTTACTACCTTTTTCGCACCACACGATAAATGCCCCGGATTTTTCATCCCTGTAATCCTTGGAACCTGTGCCTACCTGGTTGAACCTGTAGCGTTATACCTGCAAAACGATGCCGTCATGGTTATGATTCCCCTTGTATTATCTGTTGTGATATCCGCCTATATATTGGGACGGATTTTTAACGGATCATTACCTCTATTCAGCTTGATCATCCCCTGTCTCGTGGCATTTGGAATAGGAGCCGCTTTTTTCCACGCCGATAGCTTCATCATGTGGCTTGGAACAGGATTTACAAT
>CAZSPM010000638.1:0-1541 GCA_964608785.1 uncultured Eubacteriales bacterium | reverse complement strand
AGAAATTCGAATTTAAATATCTCATAGTCTATTTCTATTTAATCAAAAAAAGGCGAAGAAGAAACATTGCAAGGACGAGTGCCACACTGAATTGATACCAAAACTTTTTCTCACGAAAAAGATACCAGATAAAATTGATCGTCAAGTAAAGGATAATAAGATGGTAAAAGAACTGCATATTCACCTCTAGATGATCTTATCCAATAACGGAGTGGCGAGTAGGACTCCTACTCCCATAGCCATCTCAAAGACAGCAGGAATGAGACAATAACGAAGAACTTTGAAATAGTTGGGTTCGCCGACAACCTGGGCTGCAAAAATACCTGCTAAGGCGGTGGGCGGCATTAAGTCTCCTAAACCAGCCACTGCGGATAGGGCAGCAGACGTCAAAATAGCATTCTTGTTTATGAGTGCCAATATAAAGGGTACGCCTAAGATTGAAGCAGAACCAAAGGCAGAAACAGCTCCAAACAAGGGCATACTTGTAGCAATCCCTAGATAGAGGAGGAGAGCTGGCAGAGAGAGAAACGTAATGACCACCCATCCCCTTGCCCCTGTTAGGGTCATGATCTGGATGAACATTCCCACACCGGCAAGGATGCAGAGTATTGGCATGGCTTCTTCTGTTGCTTTCTGGGTGATTTTGAAAAAGTTGAAAGGCCTTCCGCAAACAAGGGTCACTAGGCTCCCTACAAGAAAGATGGCTGGGATTCCTATATCAGGCATGACTGCCGGGATGATGCTTTGTCCAAGCATTAAAACAAGGACCACTATCAAGGGGAGATAGATGCGAAAGCCATATTTTTTGGAATAGGATTCTGGAAGAATCGAGCGCATCTCCTCGTATTCAACAATCTTGATATCTTTGAATCCCAACCAGAGAGATATTATGATGGCCAGAGGAACAACGATTATGAGGAGGGGAACGGTGAGTCCGACGTAAGGCATATCCACCCCTCCTCCCATGATCATGACCAAGATGTTTATGGGAGGAGCGATCATGCCCAGAATGCCCCCCATGGCAATCAAAGCCGCTGTTTTGACTTTAGGGAGGCCCAGTTTCATCAGTACTGGAGCGACCAGCGCACCGGTGCTCAGAACTGCTGTGGTGGAGGAACCTGTGACCATTCCCGGGAACATGATCAAAACCATGGCAGTGAGAAGGAGTGAAAATTTTCGCTTGTAAAAAGTCTTGAGCAAGAGACAAGTGATAGTATCTAGAATGCCTGAAGCCTCGAGGCACTTCATGAATATCATGGCTGCAGAGATGATAAGAATCGTATCAAAATAGCCGAAGCTTCCTTCAACGAGGTGCCGAAGACTAATCCCTTCACCGGCGATGAGAGAACCGCCAAGGGCGGCAAATGCAAGGGAAACACCGATAGGAAGTCTCATGACCATGGCGAGCAACGCAAAGATTGCGACCATCGATAAGAAAATCAAAGCCTCTGACATTTTTCAAAAATTGAAATTCAAAAGCATTATGAGTTCAGATGACTGAATATCAAAGGGATTATCGTAAGGGGACGTTCCCCATTATT
>CAZSPM010000637.1:0-1552 GCA_964608785.1 uncultured Eubacteriales bacterium | reverse complement strand
CCTCCCGGGAATATTTGGTGATCTTCAAGAGACGTTGTTGTTAACGAGTCATGTTTTTCCGTAGTGTTCTTGATTAAATCAAAAACCGTCACGTTCTTTAAACTCCATTCTCCGTTCGCCCATTCAGCTCTTTCCGCTTCTATTCTTTTTTCCATTCCAAAAGCTTCATTGAAGGTGAATATGCTGGTTTTTAAAACTCTGTTTTCATTTTCAATAAAACCGTCTATGCGTATTAAGCTCCCGTCAAGGCCTTTCAGCCATAACGCTTCTTCCCTGTGAATGATCCTTGGCGATTCCTTCAATATCTCGACTTTTCTAATCCATGCAGCCTGTCTGGTAGCAGAAGGGACAAGGGTTTCTCCCAGAATCAGGGCCAGGAGAGTGAAAATGACACCGAGTACCAGGAATGATGAGAATATTTTTTTCGTGCTCATCCCCGATGCCTTTATTACTACGGTTTCTCTCCACTTGGATGCAATTCCTACGGTAATTAGTATAGAAAATAGAGATGCAAAGGGCAGCACATACAGAATAACCCGGGGAGTCTGGAGGAGAAGGTACTTGATAATCAGACTGGTGGACGGCTTTACCCTGTAAAATTCAGGTGCCTTATCAAAAAATTCCGCTACAATTGATACAGCCGTTAATGTGAGCAGCACAATGGTAAAATACTTGAAGAATTCTTTTAAGAAATATTTCTGAAAAATTTTCATAATAGTATCTAAAACTTTCTTATAGGTCTGTCTTTATATGCAAAAAAAGAAAAAAAGACCGCAATTACTCCAAAGCAGATATCAGCCGCCCAGCCGCCCATAAAGGGAGAAATTTTCCCCGACTCGGCAAGGCCTTCGGACATTATAAGTATTGTATAGAATGAAATGAGAATGAGGAGGCTGACGGAAAATCCTCCGAGACGGCCTATCTTTCCTATCCTGCTTGAAAGGGCTGGCCCAAGGATTCCGAAGATTATGCACGCCAGCGGCAGTGCCAGTCTTCGGTGTAGTTCAATTTCCCAGGACTTAATCTTGTTTCTATTGGCCCACAGTTCTCCAGTCTTAATTTCATCCGGCTTTATTTCGTCAACGGTTTTTGCTCCTGATGTGAGAATGAAATCATAGGTAGAAAAGGTGATTTTTGATGATTTTTTCTCTTTGTATGAGTGAATCATCCCGTTGTTCATGCTCAGCTTTATCAGGCCTTCTGCAGGATTCGAACTCATTTTACCGTCTTCTGCCATTATAACAACAGGTTTCTTCATTGACTTATCAGAGTCCCTGTATACGAAAATTCCCTTGAAACTGTCTTCAGACGGGATCTCTTTAACAAATATTGTTGTTCCTTTGAAAACATCGGTGAAGGTCCCCGCCTCCAGTGTCATGGATGCTTTCTTGATGATTGTTTCTTGTATTGTATGCTTAAGTGACTGCATGCTTATCGGCAGGAGATAAAGGCTGACAAAGAGGAGGACCAGGGAGCATAAGACCGACAGGACGGACGAAGACCTGGATATACCCAAAACGCTCACGCCGCTGCTCTTTCACACGCGCTGTTT
>CAZSPM010000636.1:0-1558 GCA_964608785.1 uncultured Eubacteriales bacterium | reverse complement strand
TTCTTTTTTTGGTCTAACCCCAATGATTTCAAATCTTATCATCGATCCAGTAGTGCTGCTGATTTTTATCAAAACTTAGCTTGAAAAGTGTCTTAATGCAATATAATATTGTCACTGCTGTAAGAAGTCATTGAGATTCACAGCCGAAAAGTCAAAGGAGGCAAAGAATGACTCAATCCCTCAAAAAAAGATTACCCTTTATCTTGTTAATTATTACTTTTTCAGCAATGGTCCTCAGCGCACAAGTCATCCAGACACAGGAGAGTGATACATGGGAAAACGTAGAGGTGGATATAACCAGTCTGAAAATTAAAAACAACATTATCACGGTTAGATTCAAACTAAGAAATACCGGCTCTGAAGGGCAGCAAGTCCAGATTCATTACAATTCTTGCTATATCGTCGATGAAAAAAATCAAAAAAAATACTATCCTCTAAAAGATGCTGATGGGATTTATATCGCCGGACCTATGTATAATAAGTCTTATGGTGGCCAATTCTGGGTTACTATCGATGCTGGAAAATCAAAGAGTTTCTGGATAAAATTTCCTGAACCTACGGATAACCCTGAAATAATCACCATTTCTATCCCCGGAGTCTTCCCGTTCGAAGAGTTGGAATTAAAAAAATAGACGCAACTCATGAAAGGACTTGAATTTCCAATTATCTTTTTTTTGACTTCTGCATTCATACTGCTCTTGCCCTCTTTAACATTTCCACAACAAGAGGAAATCGCCATCCCTCCCGATGCACATGAAAAGGCCATCAAGGCTCTGAAAGCTCTGGGCTCAGACAGAGGAGCAAAAAACATTGACTACCGCATGGTCAGAATTTTAGGATTGCCATCGCGAAACATAAAAGCAAAGAGCGAAAAAATCGAGACGGCCTTAAAAGATTTGGGTGCAAAAGAGACAGCTACCGAGTATAAGATCGAACTCTCCGGAGATATTCTTTTCGACTTTGATAAATGGGATATTCGCAACGAGGCAGAAGACACGCTCAAAAAGGTTGGCGAAGTCATCAATGCTTCCAAGAGCCCGAAGGTCATGATCTTTGGCCATACAGATTCCAAAGGTTCGGAAGAATACAACCAGGAGCTCTCTGAAAAAAGAGCAGAATCGGTAAAAAGCTGGCTTTCTGACAATGCAGGAATCGATTCAAAAATTATGGAAACTACCGGATACGGCGAGTCCAAAGCGGTGGCTCCCAACGCCAATCCTGACGGCTCCGATAACCCGGAAGGACGGCAAAAAAACAGAAGAGTGGAGATCATCGTTAAGAAAAAATAAAATGATGATAGGGAATCAAGCTCTTTAGGCGCTAATTCGTCAGCAAGGCCATGCCCGAAGTTCCCCCCTTTTAACGATGAATACCCTATTTGTAAATTGTTTTGTTATAGTTATTCCTTCTTAAAATGAGGTGATGGTGTTACGGGTCTATCTGTGAAACCAGGCACATTTAAAAGTATATGTTTAAAAGTTATGAAAGCCTGACCCCAGTGACTCTGTGAGAAGATCTCGTTATACAAATGAGAGGATACATACATGTCTAGGGTTTG
>CAZSPM010000635.1:0-1560 GCA_964608785.1 uncultured Eubacteriales bacterium | reverse complement strand
TGGCTATATATCTATCGTTTCGAGTACGAAAACCAATATGTCAGGAAGAGGAGCTTCGTCTTCACCAGGCATCTGGTATCTGTATGTCTCCAAAGTTGGGCGCGGTTCAGCAATAGAATTGATGACCCACAGGTCCTTGACTTTCCGTTCATCCGTTCTGATCATTGCAAACTTTTTCGAATCCCTCGACCAGATAACCCGGACTGCCTTGCGCTTATCCTTGTTCTTTTCTTTATCGACATTAGTCTGGCCTCTTTCCCTTCCAGCATAGCTGTAATGTTCTTCTCCATCAGTTGTCAATTGATGCTCAACAATATCCTTCGCTTTTTTATCTTTCAGATATTTTTCATAGTTTGCTTTATCCATATGGTAGAGATTGTGGTGGCGTGCGAAGAGAACGGTTTCACCGTCCGGGGAAATGCTTGCCCATTTTGCTCTCTCTGGGGGCTTTTTGTAATCCTCGAGCAATGTGAGTTTGCCCGTGGCTAGGTCGTATTCAAAGTAAAAAATCTTTTTCTTCTTCTTGGGCTTTTTCTCTTTGACTTCTTCCTCTTTCTTTTTTTCTATTTCCTTCTCTTCTTTTTCCTTTTTCTCTTCTTTCACTTCTTCTTCCTGAGAGCTTTCTACTTCAAACTGAATCGCCCTATCCTTTTTTACGAATTTTATCTTTTTAATGGGAAGATGCTTGGCGTCATAGGGATCCTTTGTGATTTTGGTGAGCATAGCGGCCATTTTGGTATTGTCGAATATCGGGCGCTTAGTTTTTCTCATGGGATCAACGATGGTGAATGTCTTGCCTTCACTAGTTTCCCATATGTACCAGAGGCGATCACTGTGTTTCAGCCAGTGTGCATCGACAAAGGTGGAAAAGACCATTTTTCTCATCTTAGCTGGCGTAAACCGTGCGGCCAGCTTGTAATTAGCTTTCTTAACAGGGATATTTTCAGCCAGAAGCACGTTAGCGGAAAACGAGAGCACAGGAACAACAGCAACTAAAAGAAACAATGACCTGCTGAAGAAAGATAGCCTCAGATTTTGATTTTTCTTCATCCTAAACCTCCTATAGTTGGATTTTAAAAGAATTTATATGAAAAAAGATTGTAATGGAAATTAAGACCTTTACGGAATGAATTGATACAGACGATTTTATATGAAGGCCTCTCATCAAGGAATTCAAAATTATACTCATGAACTGCTCAGAATTCAACTTTTTCTTTCTATATATATTTTTTAACTCAATGATAACCAGTTGCCATAAAAGTTTTGGGAAATATCTGCAGCGACCATGTCTGAACAGAGCGTTAATTCTAGGAACACAAAGCGGAGGCTAAGTGAAGAGAAAACCGTTTGAAGGCTAAGCGGGCATAGAGGGATCTGACTTATAAACTGGTTCCAGCGGGGTCAGGCTTTCATAAGTTTTATTTTCATAACATGTTTGTCATTCCTGTACCTGCTTCCGCAGGCACAAGCTCCACAGGAATCTAGAGTATGGTAGAATAACGTCTTTCCTGTACCTGCTTCCGCAGGCACAAGCTACACAGGAATACAGACAGTGGATAG
>CAZSPM010000634.1:0-1571 GCA_964608785.1 uncultured Eubacteriales bacterium | reverse complement strand
TGAGGGATCTGACTTTAATAATTTGTAGCATTGGGGTCAGGCTTTATCGTGAAGAGATGTTCATAGGCTAAGCGCAGTCCGTTTTTCATCAAGAGGACAAAGCCTGACCCCGTTGGAACCAATTTAAAAGTCAGATCCCTCCATGCCCGCTCAGCCTTCAAACGGTTTTTTCTCCTACTGGCCTTCGCTTAATTAAATAGTTACAATGGGATAAATTCGCGTGCTGACGAATCAGCCAGCCTGATAGCCTATCTTTTTTTTTTTGACATCGATTTTTGCCTATGGTAAAAGCTATAAAGGATATTATCTGACGAAAATCAGACAGCAAAGGAGCCAATCTTTGCATTTCCTGATTCCAGATATTGAAAAAAAAAGAAGCCGATGATAGAGAAAGAGAAGGTCATTCGAGCGATATTCCGTGCCGTGGATGAGCTCAATCAACAACTACCCAAAAAACAGCGGTTAGAAAAATCTGAGAAAACTTTTCTGTACGGAGACTCAGGTGTGTTAGATTCATTGGGCCTTGTGAACATGATTGTAACCACAGAACAGAAAATTGAAGAAGAGTTTGGGGGGGCCATTACCTTGTCAGATGAGAAAGCACTGTCCCAGAAGGCTGTCAGTCCTTTTGAGACCGTTGAAAGGCTTGCCGATTACATTTCCTCACTTTTGGAGAAAAAAACAGATGGCTGAACACGAATACAGATGTCTAATCATCTCGGATTTTAACATAGATAACTTTTCCAATTATCTCAACAATGATGATGAATTTCCTGCGGTCAGAACAGGCGTTGCCCCATTCGGCCAGGTCTCCCAGGTTTTGATGCAAAAAGATGCGGAATTCTGGCGGAGCGATCCCGATTTTGCGATGATCTGGACTCGGCCTGAGGGTGTCATTAAATCTTTCAATGATATTATGACCTACAAGAATGTCTCGATAGATGCTATCTTGGAAGAGGTAGATGAATATTCTTCCTTGTTGTGGGATATTTGTTCCAGAGTGAAATTCCTGTTTATTCCAACTTGGACTTTCCCCTCATACCACAGGGGCTTTGGAATGCTCGACATGAAAACCGGAGTGGGAATAGGAAATACATTGATGCGCATGAACTTGAGGCTTTCTGAACGTCTAGACAAATCGCCGAATGTTTATCTATTGAATACCCAGAAATGGATTGAGGTCACAGGGAAGAAAGCATTCAATCCGAAATTATGGTATATGGGTAAAATTGCTTTCGGGAACGATGTCTTCACTGAAGCGGTAAAAGATGTAAAGTCTGCCTTGAGAGGGCTAAGCGGTAGCTCTAAGAAACTGATTATCCTCGACCTGGATGATACCCTATGGGGCGATATAGTCGGAGATGTCGGGTGGGAAAACATCAAATTGGGTGGACACGATCATATCGGTGAGGCATTTGTCGATTTTCAACGAGCTTTGAAATCACTAACGAATCGCGGTGTTCTATTGGGAATAGTGAGCAAGAATCAAGAAGCCATAGCATTGGAAGCAGTCAATAAGCATCCAGAAATGGTTCTTAGATTAGAGGATTTTGCTGGTTGGAGAATCAATT
>CAZSPM010000633.1:0-1574 GCA_964608785.1 uncultured Eubacteriales bacterium | reverse complement strand
CGGCAACGGCCAGGAGGAGCTCGTCGAGACGATCATGGGCTTGCGCAAGCCCATGTCCGGGATGGTGCGACTCGACCAGGACGAGATCACCGGCTACGGACCGCGCCAGATGAGTGACATCGGCGTGGGCTACGTGCCCGGCGATCGCCAACGTTACGGCCTCATCCTGAGCTTTCCGCTGATCCATTTCTTTTTCCTTTTTAGATGTATGGATATCAATGAAATAGCAATTACGTACTACTTCGTCATCAAATGAACGCCGTTCCATATAGTCATCAACACTCAATACATAATCTCCGATAATACGTCTTGACTCACGTACACCCAAAAGTGAACCAGTAACTGCCAGATGAGCTTTTCCAAATATATGCGGTGCGAATTCCGCAAGTCCTTCACAGATTGCATTAGCAATCTTCCTGCCTTTTACCATAGATTCTGAAAGACTTTTGGGATCGGTTGGATCCATCCAGAGATGCCCAGCATTGAATCCGACTGTTTCCGGCCCCTGAAGATTATTGCAAAGGTGGTTATCGGGGATATCAGGATATTTACCAGATTCAAGAATATCATAAACCGGAGATTTTCGATTATGGCCACTAAGTTGGCCTGCAGAAAGGTATTCTTCTTCATCCACCCCGCTAAGAACGAAACAGTGTGAGGAGGGTTGAATCTCATCAGAGGTCTCAGATTCCGCACCTGCCCAAACAGATAAATCCCCATCTCCTGTACAATCCACATATACTGAAGCACGAGCAGCGGTCAAACCGTCCTTGTTGGAAAGCAGCAGAGCTTTAACATTACCGGCACCATCAGTATCAACTCCGCAGAGCTGGGTAAAGAAGAGAATCTCTACTCCTGCTTTCAAAACCATATCATCGTAGATTCGTTTCAATGCTTCAGGGTCGATTGTTACCCAGTTGAGATGATCCGGATTGTCTCTGTATGTCGCAGCTTTGGATGCTCGGAAGATCTTTTCAGCCAATCCGGCATAGATTATTTTTTCTCCGTCAGTAAAAGGACACCAGGCAGGAACGAGTCCGGAAGTCCCCATCCCCCCGAGAGCTCCGGTAGCTTCGACCAATAGAGTCTTTGCTCCTTCCCGGGCAGAAGCAATAGCTGCAGTACATCCCGAAGGTCCTGCTCCGACAACAATTACATCCCAGCTGTCATCACAGGGAATAGTTTTTTGTTTAAGAGTATAGTCTGACATATTAGTTCCTGCATTTTTTGGAAAAAAAGATTAATCAGTTAGGAATAATAAGTTACGGGAGTGGAAATACAACAAATGAGTATTAAAAATGAGTTTGTTTATCCAAAAAGCTAATAAAAATACTTGTATCCTGGAAGCAAAGACGGGTCTGGTCGGCTCTTGATCGAATGGAGAATAACTATTTATAGAGAAATCCAGGCGCTTGATAATCTCCTGTCACTTACTACCCTGACTGAGGCTCGGAGTGCCCGGGAAAAGGCTTATTTTCTTTCAACTCCATTGCCGACCGCGCGCCAGAGGACCCCCCCTCAGCGACCCGATCCCCCATCTCCTGAAGCTTGGCCATCAACCCGGACATATCCCT
>CAZSPM010000632.1:0-1580 GCA_964608785.1 uncultured Eubacteriales bacterium | reverse complement strand
TTAGGCAATGATTTTCTGATTGTCGATGAGGAAAAGACTAAAGGTCTATCAGATATCGGCAGTCTAGCCGGAAGAATCTGCGACCGCCACACGGGTGTGGGAGCGGATGGCCTGCTCCTCATTTCAATTAAAGACAAAAAAAAGGGCCATGTTAAATTCCGCATATTCAATGCAGACGGCACCGAGGCAGAGATTTCAGGAAATGGATTGAGATGTGCCGCTGCATCTCTTTACTACCAAAAAAAAATCGACTCTCCTCAGATCATCTTCTTGACCACTGCTGGTCATAGAGAATCTAGGCTTATCGAAAGGACGAGGAACCTCTATATACTCAGGATAGAGATGGGAATTCCTCGTTTACGCTCTAAAGATATCCCTTTCGACGACGGTTCTTCCTATGAAAAAATTATCGATTATCCTCTTTCAATCAATCGAAAAATCCATCCCATAACAGTCCTTTCTATTGGAAACCCTCACTGTGCAGTATTTGTGGACCGTTTTCCTGCTCGAATTGAATGGCACCAAATCGGACGAGAAATCGAATCCCATCCATTCTTTCCTAACAGGACAAACATAGAGTTTATAAGGGCTCTTAACCGCGAAGAGATTGAAGTCCTCTTCTGGGAAAGGGGTGTCGGGGAGACGCTTTCCTCTGGGAGCGGTGCGTGTGCAGCTGCTGTGGCCTCTATATTAAAGAACTTGACTGACAAAAAAGTCAAAGTCAGAACAAGTATGGGTCAATTGACTGTAGAATGGGAAAAAAAGAAAGTCTATCAGACAGGTCCCGCTGAGATTGTCTTTAAGGGATCCTTCCTCTCTAATTAATTCCTAAAAAGAAAAGGTCACCCCTAAGCCCATGATAAGAGCATTTAGGTTGTATTTTTCTGTAAGAGGAAAGCCTAAGACTGAACTATCTTTTTCTCGCTCCTTCCCGTTAGCATAAATATAAACAAAGTCGATCTGCATATTTCCTGTTTTGTATCCAATCCCTCCCAGCAGGGTAAACTTATCCACATCTATGTTTCTAAAATCCAGTGCTTCTTCAGGTGTGGCACTGCGGTCAAAGCCAAAAGCGGCTCGAACAGAAACTCCGTGGGGAAATACGTATTCTACTCCAGTCCTCCAAATCAGGATATTCTTAAAATTCATCTCTTCTTCTGTTATTGAGGTTCCGGTGAAGGGAATATCTTTGATCGTTTTTTCCACCTTATCCAGAGCTGACCACATGGTGTATTGAGCGCCGGTAGTAAAGAGGAAATTATCAGCTATTCTGTAGGAGAATCCAATTTCAAGATCCCAGGGAAGATTGAAACTTGTTTCTGAATCAAAATCCAGAGTCACCAGCCCCATATCCGGTATTGATATCGGCAGCGAGGTTGTCCCGGAAAGCTTCATTTTTGCCGGACCTCTTATGCTCAATCCAATCCCCATTTTTTCTATCGGCCTGTATCATATACCGAAGCCGGCCGAAATCCCTGAGTCACTTTCCTCTGATCTCAAATGCATAATAGGTCCTATTTCCGTGTTTACATCATACACAGCTCTGTAGACGGTAATACTAAATCCAAAAGAAAATTTTT
>CAZSPM010000631.1:0-1585 GCA_964608785.1 uncultured Eubacteriales bacterium | reverse complement strand
TTCTGAAGCACTATTCCAGATGCAAAATCATCAACTTAGATAAGCTGACTTATGCGGGCAACCTCGATAACCTAAAAGACATTGAAGATGATCCGCGCTATGAATTTATTCATGGCGATATTCGGGATCAAGAGGCTGTCTCGAAAATTTTCAAAAGAATTCATGGAGTCGTCCACTTTGCAGCTGAAACCCATGTGGACCGCTCTATCCTGGATGCAGGTGAGTTTGTTTTAACTGATGTTTTTGGAAGTTTTGTTCTTTTTGAGGCGCTAAAAAATTCTGATGTTGAATTTTTCATCCATGTCTCCACAGACGAGGTCTATGGCAGCCTAGATGAAGGATACTTCAAGGAAGATGATCCTTTGTGTCCTTCTTCTCCTTATGCGGCGAGCAAGGCCGGTGCAGACCGCCTGGCATATTCTTATTGTGTAACTTATGGCCTGCCGATTATCATAATTAGACCCAGTAATAATTTTGGGCCTTATCAGTATCCTGAGAAATTTATTCCTCTTTTTGTTACCAATGCCTTGGAGGATAAGAACCTTCCTCTCTATGGAAAAGGAACGAACGTCCGCGATTGGCTCTATGTCGAGGATCACTGCCAGGCAGTGGACCTCGTGATTCGTAGTGGAGAATTCGGTGAAGCCTACAATATAGGCGGTGATAACGAAGTTCAAAACATTTCTATGGCCCATAGAATTGTCGATTTACTGACCAAGCCGAGGAGCTTGATTAAATTCGTCCCCGATCGTTTGGGCCATGACAAAAGGTATGCCTTGGACTGTCAGAAAATCCACGCTCTCGGCTGGAAACCAAGTACAGAATTTAATGAGGCTTTGGCCGTGACTGTCCGCTGGTACCAGGAAAATTCAGAATGGTGGCGAACAATAAAAGAGAAAAGCAAGGATTTTAAGGCTTTCTATGAAAAATATTACCGCAATCGTAAATGAGGCACGAATATCATAATTTGAATTATTTAGACAAATAACTGAGATGGAAGAAGCCATACGAACCTTTGACACACAAAACCGTTTATTCTATACTATTATCTATTCCATAAAGGGGCTTTCCCGTACAAAGAAGGTTTGAGTCATGAATGGATCTGACAGACCGGAATTCAGGAGACGGCGCTTTCCACGAGTGAAAGCTCCCGTCCTGTACCGTCCTATCAAAGTTTTAGGTCCTAGACGCCGAATTTATGACATCAGCCCTGGAGGTGTTCGGATCTATAGCGACGAGCAACTCAGAGAAGATGACCAACTGGAGATAGAACTCTTTCTTCCCAACGGACAAACAATCCTAGCCACTGCCCGTGTCGCATGGATAAATAAACTTCCTCCAGACGAAGACGCCCGCTTCGATGTTGGGCTTGAGTTCATCAGTCTCCCTGCTAACGCTACCCAAGAACTCAAATATGTGCTGGAGCATGAATCATCTGAAGAATAGACCTGCCTCCTTGATGGAATATTTCCGAATCTGTGATGATAGCTTGATTTTGGAAATTCCTTTGCTCCGTTCAGATTTTTCACGCCATTCCCTCACCATCCTTCTCAGCGCCTGCGGAACTATTCCCACTTCCTATAAA
>CAZSPM010000630.1:0-1588 GCA_964608785.1 uncultured Eubacteriales bacterium | reverse complement strand
TAAACAGGCCCACATTCAGGGCAGGACGGGCTTGGCCTATGGACATGGAAGCATTTCGGGCATTGTCTCGCCATAATGTCCGCTTCTTTGGCGGACTTTTTGCTTTGCTTTACATTCCCCTCTAGTGTCCATTCTCGCTCATCGTCTGGAAATCCGTGCCTCTTCCAGTTGCCCGAATGGTCAAGAATTATAGCCGGTTCCGTTTTTGGCCTTAACGCTCGGCCATCCATTTGAAGGTATTTAGCAAGGCTTAAAGTGGGCTGAGCATCAATTACGCATTCGACCGGAACATCCATTCCTGCCTGAGCGGAGAGATCGTATCCTTCACCAAACAAGCCAACATTGCTCAGGCCCATCAACTCGCCCTTCGCCAGCAATATTGAAGCGTTCCTTCTCACCGTTTGGGGTGTCTTACCGTCAAGGTGCATCCAAGGTACGCCTGCATCCCTGAATGCCTGTGTCATGTGTTCTGAGTGCTTTCTCGATACTCCAAATAGCAGGGTTCTCTTACCGTATGCCAGCTTCTTCCAGTGGGCGACTATATCTCCGGTCAATGTTGGCGTATCCAACTCATCACCAAGATTCCCCGAATTGTAGTCACCGGCCAAAACACGCACCTTGGATAGATCCGGCTCGGATGGCGCAAAATATTTAAACTCAGAGAGATATCCATTCTCGATAAGCCATTTCGGAGACGGGCCTTTTACCATGTAATCGTAAAACGTGCCAAGCCCTTTTCCATCTAGCCTACGGGGTGTCGCCGATAGACCGACATGCGATGCTTCACGATAATGAAGCTTTACTTTCTCCCAACTTTTCGCGGCCTGATGATGCGCTTCATCTTGTATTACAAAAGAAGGAGGCTTAACCTTATCTAGTCGATTCTTGATAGTCCCTATGGAGCATATCTGTACATTAGCCCTCTTATTTTCAGGCCATCCCGCAGCGATAAAGCCGAACTTCAAGCCGATTTCCGAAAATGTTTTAGCCGTCTGAAGGATTAGTTCAGTCCTGTGACAGATAAAAAAACACCTCATGTCTTTTTCCGCATAAGCCTGAATCATAAACGCAGCGAGAACCGTTTTCCCGCCTCCAGTCGGAAGCTGAATCAAAACAGACTTCCCACGGCGCAAGGCGTTTCCGGTTTCTGTAACGATATCCTCTTGGAAAGGGCGAAGCTTTATCATAGATCTACACAGATCAGATCTTCAGCGACAATTTCTATACCGAGTTCCTTCGCCGCCTGAACGATAGCCTCATGGTGAGTATGAGGTATGCAGCCCCCTGTCCCGTTTTTTTCCCTTGTGTGTGTCCACCTATATATAGTGGAGAGATCCACATCAATCATGCGGGCCAAGATTTCTGGTGACTTGAATTTATTAATAATTTTGTCAGCCGATGTCCTTGGTTTTTCTTGTTTCTTTTTAAATTCCTGCATAACTTGTTTTTTTGTCATGTCCTTCATGTCATTCTCCTAAAGTTGATAATTAGTATAGTAAGATTTATTTTTAGTAATGTCAACTATTTTTTGATTAATGCAATTATTCTCTTGACTTTACCATATCGGCTTTGCTCTTTTTTTTGACAT
>CAZSPM010000629.1:0-1589 GCA_964608785.1 uncultured Eubacteriales bacterium | reverse complement strand
GTTCCTGATAAAGGAGTGCGGGTTCGAATCCCGCTCTGCCCATTGTCTTTATTTTTTGCTAATAAATAAAATCAGGATGATTTAACGAGAAAATGAAAAGCGAAATAAAAATATTGAGTGATTGCAAAAGAGAAATCGAGCTAGAGATCGAAACCGAAGAAATCACAAAGGAGCTCGAGAGAATTGTGGCTCAATTCTCAATTAGGACTAAGATCCCAGGTTTCCGCCCTGGAAAAGCTCCCAAGGATTTAATCAAGCAGAGATTTTATCCTGAAATAAAGGAGTCTCTAATCAATTCTCTCGTGCCCAAGGCTTTAAATAGTGAATTAAAGGCTCAGAATCTCAATCTTGCTGGAATGCCTGTGATAAATAACCTTTACTTCAAAGAAGGAGAACCTTTGCGTTTTAAAGCTCAGTTTGAAGTTCTTCCCGAATTTAAACTCCCGGAATATAAAAAAGTAAAAGTCAAAAAGAGGAAGATCTCTGTCTCAGAACAGGAAATAAAGCAATCTCTTGAAGAGCTCCAATCTAGATCTGCAGAATATGTTCCAGTCGAGGGTAGGGGAGTAGTGGATGGAGACTTTGTGGTCGTTGAATTAAAAGGGAGAGATACAAAGACAAATAAGTTTCTTCCTACAGAAAAAGCGGTCATCCTGGCTGGTCATCCTGAAAACGAGAAAGTCGTAAACGAGAATATATTAGGATTAAGGCCAGAGGAGGATAGAGATTTCACCCTGACCTTTGAGGAAAATCATCAAAACCGAAAATTAGCAGGAAAAAAAATCGAATATAATTTAACGGTGACATCTATAAAAGAGAAAAAAGTCCCAAAAATCGATAATGAGTTTGCTAAAGATCATGGCGAGTTCGAAAGCTTGAAAGATTTGCAGAAAGAAATCAGGAATGAAATCAAGGCTTCGAAAGAAAGGGCTGCAAAAGTGGAACTAGCCGAGGAAATCGTCAAAAAAATATATGATAATCTCAATATATGTCTACCAGAATCTTTAGTCGAACAGGAACATGTAGCGATATTAAGGCACTATCTTGGGGCTCAGCCTCAACAACAGGAGCCAAAAAAGGAGGATCTCGAAAAACTAAAAAACAAAGCCAAAAAAAAGGCTGAACAAAATATTAAAAATCATCTAATAATAAAGAAAATAGCCGAAAAGGAAAATCTCAATATATCTGAGGACGAAATCGATGAGGAATTGAAGGCGATTGCCAAAGCCAACAAATTGCCTCTTGCGCAAGTTGTAGAGAATATAAATAAAGAAGGAAAGAGAGATGAGCTGAGAAACAACCTCCTCTTCAAAAAGACAGTTGACTTTTTAGTTGAAAACGCTATAATAGAATAACCTATCACCTATGGCTTTAATCCCCTTTATCGTAGAGCAAGATGGAAAAAGCGAACGAGCTTATGATATATACTCTCGCCTCCTTAAGGATAATCTAATATTCATTGGTTCAGAAATAAATGATGATGTGGCTAACTCGGTTATTGCCCAGCTCCTTTACCTTGAAGCTGAAAATCCAGAAAAAGAAATATCGCTCTACATTAATTCACCAGGAGGAAGCATAACTTCTGGATT
>CAZSPM010000628.1:0-1589 GCA_964608785.1 uncultured Eubacteriales bacterium | reverse complement strand
TCTTTTTTTATTTCAAAACTCCGAGTAGAGTCAGTGAGTGAGAAGGCCGGATTCTTTTAAGATTCTTTCCATCTCCTTTTTTCCCTCCTCATCGAGAGGAAGGAGAGGAAGGCGAGGAGGACCCCCGTAATATCCACATAAATCAAGGGCATATTTGGTTCCTGGAATGCCGAATGTTTGAATAATAGCTTTATTGACCGGAACCAGATTGAGCTGAAGTTTTCGCGCTTCATCCAGTTTTCCATCTAGAAATAGATGATAGAGCTTTACACATTCTGCCGGGAAAGCGGCTGCTAAACGGAGAATCCCGCCGCTGGCACCAAGTATGAGACCAAGGAGGATGATGCTTGCGGCTCCCAATATATAATCAAAATCTGGAACAATTTGGGGTTTAATTCCTCCAAAAAATTCCAGGGTTTCTGTACTATCCTTCATGCCCACGATGTTAGGATGGCTGGAAAGCTCGACGATTAGTTCTGGGTCCAGGGCGAGCCCTGTGATTTGTGGAATATGGTAAATAAGTACTGGAGCCCTGGATTGATCGGCAATGGAGAGGTAATGTTTTTTTAAGGCTTCATGATCCATTCGCGACTTGAAGTAGCTGGGCGTTCGAATCAGAGCAGCGTCTATCTCAAGGTCTGCTATTCTGTTTGTGAAGTCGAGGGTGACCTTTGTTGATTCTCTAGCTGTACCAACAATAATCTTTTTTTCTACAGATGCAGTTTCTTTCGCTGTTGTCACTAACTTTTCTGATTCATCGTCTGTAAGATATATGCTCTCTCCTGTAGAACCCGCAATAACGTAACCCGCAAGGTCAGTAGAGTTATATTTTTGGAGATTTCCCTCGAATTTTTCGAAGGAAATTTTATCCTCCTCAAAAGGGGTAGTCAGAGCAGCAAAGATCCCTTTAAAGTTTTGGCTCATATTAATGCCTCCTGAGCTGTTGTCACAATTTTAATACCTTCATTTATTAATTAACCTGGATTATTCACGAGTCAAGATTGCTGCAGCGGCGAGGAAGTGGCCAATGAAGCTGTAGTGAACTACTGCGAATGGGCTACAACGAAGCTGATGCAGTGAGATTGGCTCGCCCGAAGGGTAAAAAATGCCGATGAGTATAAGTAAATTCTTTTCAAGAGAATATTTATCAGGATTTACAGCAATATCAGGATAAATCCCTGATATTGCTGTAATTGCGGATAGTATCGGCATTTTTTATGAATAATTCAGGCAGTTCAGAGTTTCTCGATCTCTCTCATTTCAGCATCGCTCATGCCGAAATAGTGTCCGATTTCGTGCAAGATGACGTCCCTTACTTTTTTTCTTATTTGATCATCCGTAGAACAGATGCTTTCTATGGATCTCTTGTAGATCACGATAACATCAGGTGGGGTATTCCCATAGAAAGGGCCCCGGTGTTTGAAAGGCACTCCATGGTAATGGCCCAATAGAATGCTGAAAGGAGAGCTTCCCGTGCGCTCATATATTTTTCTTGAAGGCTTCTCCTCGACGATTACGGCGAGGTTTTCGATAAGCTTTTTGAATTTCTTGGGAAGCTGGGCTAATGCTTCCTCCACAAGCCTTTCGAA
>CAZSPM010000627.1:0-1590 GCA_964608785.1 uncultured Eubacteriales bacterium | reverse complement strand
CCTGCCACGGAAAAGGATTTGCTAGAATCATGAGAGAATGGGAAATCTCTACAAGTAAAAAATTGAGCAAAATCAGGGATATTTATAAAAAAGCCCGCGATGAACTAAAGCGCACCAAGAATGCTCAGGGGGAAAAAGCCCAGAAACTCCTCGAGGAAGCAATGTTTAATATCGACATTGTCGAGAGAGGAAAGAGTGTCCATAATGTGGAATATTCTCAGGAAATTCTCACTGCTTCTTATAAAAAAGTTGTGGAAGCTCTGAGTGTGGTAGGCTCATCCTATAAGCCCCCAAGTTTCTTGGGACTAGCTGAAGAGATTCCAACTCAATGTTCCACTTGTCACGCCGGGATTGAAGAAATCAATAAACAGATCTTCGGCCTGGATTTTCCCCACGAAAAACACTTGATTGAACAAAAAATACAATGCAGTACCTGCCATTCCAATGTCAGGAAACATGGAGAATTCATCGCCACAAAACAGGGATGTGCAGTCTGTCATCACAGGGACACAGGAAAAGATTGCACAGGATGTCATCAAATCCAAACTACGTTTTATCAGGGAGGCAATATAAACGGCAATGAAATTCAAAAGGATATCATGTCTGAGGCTGAGGCTGAGTGTACAGACTGTCATCTTAGTCCACAGGGTCAAATCTTTCGTTCTAATGCCAACAAATGTCTCGACTGCCATGACGAAGACTATAAAGAGCTTTTCCCCGAATGGCAGAATTCAGTAAAAGAACTCATTAATTCTTTGAGGACTTCCCTGAAAGAAGCGCGAAAGCTCAGTTTATCCAGAGAACAGAGGGTACAAGTATTGAATATTGAGCAAACTCTTCGCAAAATTGAGCTCGACGGGAGCACTGGAATTCACAACTATTCAGGCATGGAAGATTTGTTGACAAATCTACAAAAAACAATAAAATCTTTAGGAACAGTCCAATCAAATGAAGAGAAGGAATTTCATTAACTTTTTTTTGGGTGGAAGTATTATCGGCACTTTTGTTGCATTTCTCTATCCAATTATCAGCTTCATCCTTCCGACCAAGCAAACAGAAGCTGTCGTGAAAAATATCGTTGCCGCAAAGGTAGGCGAGCTCGCCCCAAACACCTCTAAAATCTTTAAATTCGGAACTTCCCCGGGCATCCTGATAAGCACTCCTGATGGGGAACTGAGGGCTTTCTCTGCCATCTGCACTCACCTCACCTGTACTGTAGTTTTTGAGAGTGATACAGAAACGCTTCTCTGTCCCTGCCATAACGGAAGATTTGACCTCAGTGGAAACGTTGTCTCTGGTCCCCCACCCACTCCTTTGGAATCTTACATTGTTGAAATTTCAGGAGAGGACATAGTTGTTTCAAAAAAGAGCTGAGATGAAAAGACTTCTCCAAAATATCTTCACCTACCTTGACTCACGCTTTATGCTCTCAGCGCTTGCGCAGTTTGCCCAAAAAAAGAAAGTTCCCGAACATAAACATTCCTTCTGGTATTATTTCGGCGGCATATGCCTTTTTCTCTTTGTTCTCCAAGTCTTCACAGGCATTTTACTCCTCCTCTACTACTCCCCTTCTATAGATTCTGTGCTTTC
>CAZSPM010000626.1:0-1593 GCA_964608785.1 uncultured Eubacteriales bacterium | reverse complement strand
TCCTGATTCTTGTGTGTAATGAGAGGTGATCATGAGGATGGCTTTGTCGGTAATTTTCATGTCTTTGCTGGTGATACCATTTTCTTCCAGCTGTCGGGGAATAAGAAACTTTTTGGTGATCATCAATTTCTCTTCGTCAGTATATCCTGAAATGTTAATAATCTCCATCCGGTCTCTAAGAGCAGAGATGATGGGATCAACCAAATTTGCTGTGGTAATAAAAATTACGTTGGTAAGATCAAAAGGGAGGTTGAGATAGTGGTCGCTAAATGAAAAATTTTGCTCCGGGTCCAGGACTTCCAGAAGCGCAGCTGATGGATCTCCCCGAAAATCAGCGCCCACTTTATCAATTTCGTCCATCATGAAAACTGGATTATTGCTGCCGGCCTGTTTAATCCCCTGAATGATTCTTCCCGGCAGTGCACCGATATAGGTGCGGCGATGCCCTCTGATTTCAGCTTCATCACGAATACCTCCCAGGGATATTCTGGCAAATTTCCTCCCCAAAGCCCGTGCAATTGATTTGCCCAGGGAAGTCTTGCCGACTCCAGGAGGGCCAACAAAACAGAGGATAGGGCCTTTCATCTTTTTCTTTAATTTTCTCACAGCGAGATATTCTAATATCCGCTCTTTAACTTTTTCAAGGTTGTAGTGGTCTTCATCCAGAACAGCTTTAGCTTTTTTAATGTCAAGCTTATCTTTAGTGCTTTTACTCCAGGGAATTTCTACCATCCAGTCCAGGTATGTTCTGACTATTGAGGCTTCTGCCGCATCAGTGTGCATCTGTTCAAGCCTTCCCAGCTGTTTTTTTGCCTCCTTTTCAACCTCAGGTGGCATCTTAGCTGCCTTTATTTTTTGAGAGAATTCGTTGATCTCAGCGGTTTTTTCATCAATATCTCCCAGCTCTGCTTTTATAGCTCTTAGTTGTTCCCGTAGGAAGTATTCTCGCTGAGTCTTGGTCATCTCTTCCTTGGCCTGGGACTGAATCTTGGCTTGCATGGTGGAAACTTCAAGTTCCTTAGCAAGGTGTTCGTTAACTTTTTGGAGCCTTGCAATAGGATTAAGTAGCTCTAAAAGCTTTTGGGATTCGTCTATCTTTAACCTTAAATTGGAAGCAACAAGGTCAGCAAGTCTGCCGGGTTCATTAACACTGTCTAAAATTTCGATGATTTCTGTGGAAATGAGTCCTTTGAGTGACAGGATCTTTTCACACTGCTCTTTCACGTTTCTCATTAATGCTTCAATTTCAGAGGAGATATCTGTAATAGAAGTATCTGGAATCTGGTCTATTGTGACATGAAAGCAAGGTTCTGACTGTATATATTCCTTGATAGTTGCTTTAACCAGCCCTTGCACGAGTATTTTAACCCTTCCATCGGGAAGTTTGAACTTCTTCATGATCATCGCCACGGTTCCCACCGGGTATATCTCATTCGGCTTGGGAGTGTCACTATTAGGGTCTTTTTGGGTAGCGAGAAAGATTAAACGATCTTTAGTCAGAGCTTCGTCAACAGCTATGATGGATGATTCCCTTCCCACATAGAGAGGTAGAAACATATGTGTGAAAATAACAATGTCCCTTACGGGAAGGAG
>CAZSPM010000625.1:0-1597 GCA_964608785.1 uncultured Eubacteriales bacterium | reverse complement strand
ACGAGTATGATGCGGCTAACATGATTCTCGAGCTCGGTATTCCTAAATCGGCTGTAGCATCAGGCGGGATTTATTTCTTTAAAGATGGCCGAGATGTTCCTGACGTTTTCCAAGTTGTGTTTGAATATCCTGACAGGGATTTGACACTGTTATACAGTGCAACTCTCGCAAGCGGAAGAGGACGTAGCAGAAGGATGTTCATGGGCCACGATGCTTCGATGGAAGTTGGTTACTCCCTTGAGGTTATGGCGGAATGGGAATCTACGAGGTATAAAGATAAAATCAGGAACAGGATCATAAACACTTCTCTTCCCTTATTTACCTATCATCCTGGAGGGAAGGGGATCGACATAGTAACTTCAGCAACAGAAAAGTATTTCGCAACCAGAGGTTTAATGTACACATACAGAGGAGGAAGGCCAGTCGATGTTACCCATCTCCATATCAAGGATTGGCTTGATTGTATCAGAAATGGTGGACAGCCGAGCTGTAATATGGACCGTGGCTTCGAGGAGGCGATAACCTGCCATATGGCCACACAATCCTACTTGGAAGGGCGAAGAGTAGAATGGGACCCTGCGAGCAAGAAGATTGTATAGGTCTATTGATAATGTGAGGCAAACGTGAATGTGAAACTCCGTCTTGGGATAATGATGTTTTTGCAGTATGCCATCTGGGGCGCATGGGCGCCTGTGCTTTCGGCATATTTGAAGGAAAGTCTGGGTTTCACTGGATTCCAGTTTGGTGTCATTTACAGTTTGCTTCCTCTGGCTACAGTAATCGCACCCTTTATAGGGGGACAAGTGGCTGACCGCTATTTCTCCTCCCAGAAAGTCGTTGGATCTTTACAGCTTATAGGTGGAGCATTGCTAATAATCATCTCAAATGTTGCCGAATACAGAACCATGATGTGGTTAATGCTCTTCTACTGCCTCTTGTATGCCCCGACACTGGCCTTAACCAATTCCATTGCCTTTGTCAATCTGAAGAACTCAGAGAAGGATTTTGGGATAATAAGAGTTTGGGGAACTATAGGTTGGATTGTAGCAGGCCTTGTGCTAATGGGGTGGAGATTCACTGCTAAATCTTTTGAGCCGATCGCATTTGGTGGAGATACTTTTCTTCTAGCCGGCATCTTTTCATTGATCATGGGAATACAATCTTTCTTCTTACCTAATACACCGCCTAAAAAAGAGGCCGCAAAGCCCTGTGCGTTTCTGGAAGCCATAAAAATGATGAAAGATAAAAATTTCCTGGTCTTCATCATAATTGCCTTTGTGGTCGCGACTGAGCTTATGTTCTATTACATCCTGACAGCACCCTTTCTCACATCGGAAAAAATAGGCCTTTCTGAAGCGGTTGTTCCCGGGGTGATGGTCATTGCTCAGGTGGCAGAGATTTTCGTTCTGGCGATTCTTCTGCCCTATCTCATTACCCGGATTGGCATTAGGAACATTCTGGTTTTAGGTGTTTTAGCGTGGCCGGCTCGCTATATCATTTTTGCTATAGGCAAACCAGCATGGCTGGTTATTGCTTCTCTATCTCTGCATGGTTTCTGTTTCGTTTTCTTTTTTGCAGCCGCCTTTATTTATGTGGA
>CAZSPM010000624.1:0-1597 GCA_964608785.1 uncultured Eubacteriales bacterium | reverse complement strand
TAAGTAAGCAAAAAGCAAGCCTCTCACGTTTTATACCCCTTTTTTATCCAATATCTAATGGCGGGAACAGGAGTGTCAAACGTTGAGAAGCGACCCCTCTTCGTGCTATAAATTGCTGCATGAGGCTTGAATTTTTCCTTTTTCTTTTTATTTACCTCATCTTTCTTCTTTCTCTGAGTTTCTTTTTCTCAAGAAGGATGAAAAGTCTCGAGGATTTTTTCCTTGCTTCCCGAAATCTTCCAACTTCTCTGGTCTATCTGTCTCTCTGTGCTTCCTGGTTTGGTGCAACATCTGTTCTGGTCTCTACAGAGGAAGCCTTCGAGTTTGGAGTGAGTTCCTTCTGGGTGATGGGAATGCCAGCAATACTGACTGTTCTTTTGCTCGCTCTTTTTTTAGCTCGGCCAATCCGACACCTTCCGATAGTGAGTCTTCCAGATCTTGTAGAGCTGCGCTATGGTCGGCTTGTTCGTCATATGGCTTCACTTCTGATAGTTTGGTACATGGTTGTGCTGGCTTCATCCCAGATGGTGGCCACCGGCAATTTCTTAAAGGTATTTCTTGGTACATCTTACTTCTTGAGTTTAGCGTTAGGCACGATAGTCGTCCTCGTTTATTCAATTTTTGGGGGCTTTTTTTCTGTGGTTATAACGGATGGTCTCCAATTCTTCCTTTTGGTAACAGGAATAATATGTCTATTCTTTTTTCTGTTTGATGCGTCTTCCTTAAAAGAAATCCCTATGTTGGCATCTCAGTTGGGAAAGTCCGATTATTTTAATTTTTTCTTTGATTTCAAAAAGAATTTTCTGACCGTTCTCTCTTTTACTCTGGCCTGGACGATTTCTCCAATAGCCTGGCAGAGGATACAAGCGGCAAAGACAGACAGGAAAGCTCAGAATGGTTTGTTTGCCTCCTCAGGAACTTTTATTCTTTTGTATGGGCTCTTAATATTTATCGGTATGCTTGCTCTTCCTGTATTTTCATCCCAGAATTTCGAGAGTCCTCTTCTCTCTGAACTTATTTCCTCAAGACTCGGGTTTTTCCTGAGCGGTGTTTTGTTTGTGGCTATTGTTGCAGCGGTCATGTCCACAATGGATTCAGCCATTAATACGGGGGCCTTATCTTTAACCCGAGATGTCTATCAGCAAATTTTTCCCTCAGAAAGAATGAAGGAGATTATTTCAATAAGTCGTCTAGCCACTTTCTTTGTAGGCGTCTTTGCATTTCTGGTTGCCAGCAAATTTCAGAGTATTTTAAAGACCTTAGGACTCGCCTCGGAAATTATGGCAGAAGGGCTTTTTATTCCAGGTATCGCTATGATTTTCCTGAAGAAGAGATTGCCCATGGCAGGATTTTTGAGCCTTTCACTAGGAGGAGGATTTTCTGTGGTCAGCTTTCTGTGCGAGGTGGGGCTCCTTCGATTCAACTGGCCATCCTGGCCTTTTTCTGTTCCCTATGGTCTAGGTTTAAGCCTCTTTGGATTCATGACAGGATTTGTTATAGAAAAATATAAAAAATAAATAAGGATCATCTCCCAAAAAGTTGAAAATAATATAAGAGACTATAATTGAGCTGTTATCCTTGCTCCGTTTCGTCATTC
>CAZSPM010000623.1:0-1598 GCA_964608785.1 uncultured Eubacteriales bacterium | reverse complement strand
CAGGCAGAAGAGAGTATTTTTCATGTGAGCTCTTGATTGCCTCCGGATTTAGATGGCGCATACCATATTTTGCGATTTTATTCTACCCTGCTGGTGGGCTTAATGAATCAAGCCCCTACGCCAATCGGTGGAGGCGTTTCCGACAGGGACACTCTTTTTCTCCTGTATTTAGCAAGAAACATGAAAAGACAGGGTGTCCCCAGAGGGAACGTCCCCATTGTTCCATTGTTTTTAAATCCGTATGGGATTTATCTGAATCTCAGCCTGTTTCCTGAGATTCTTTAACCAATCTTCAACTTGCTCTCTAATCCTGTCTTGGCTTATCCTCAATTCAATCTCACCGAGAACATCCATCATCGGCTTAGCTTCTGCTCCTTTCTTTTCCTGAGAGGGAACATAAGTTTCTCTATAGTAGGTTTCGATCTCTCTCAAGCTCACAATTCTTACCTGGCTAAATTTTTGGGATATGATCTTTTGATACAGGATTTTTTCTCTGATATAGTCTCTTAAATCATCCTGCTCCATGCCAAACTCTTCCAGCTTTATCTGGAGCTTAGCTAAGCCAATCCTCTCTTCAATATTTCTGAGGTCAGAATCCAGCTCTCCTTTCTGGACGAATATATTTTCGCTGGCTAATTGAATGACTAATTTCTGATCAATCAACTTTTCCAGAATCAAAGGAAATGGATTTTCAGCCTGTTCCTTAATCTCATCTTCGTACAGACCAAATGCCTCTGCCACTCTTAAATCTGTGAATGTTATAACCTTTTCATTGACCACAGCGACAATATAGTCTATTTTTTCTTGAAAACTAAACACAGCTAGAGTGAGGCAGTAAAAGCCAAGTAAAAAGCAAACCGCACGTCGAGAAGAAAAAGAAACAGGGCGGAAACCGAATAACAATTTAGAAGACATTTCCTATACTAATAAAGGCCAAAACCTTTCTTTCATCTTTAGGGGCATCAAAATTCCAGCCGAGCTCCAATCGTACAGGGCCCAAAGGTGTACGGTACCGGATTCCAAACCCTAGAGCATCTTCCAGGCCAGCCAGATTATAATCTTTCGTTTCTTCGAATACTGATCCTTTATCATAGAAGAGCACTCCTGAAAAATCTTTAAGTGCGGAAAGCAGAGGAAATGTCACCTCAAAGTTAAGCAGGAAAAGGGCTTTTCCTCCAATTGGCTTAAATGACGTATAATCTCTTGGACCTAACTCATCGAATTCAGCTCCGCGGAAGGAATTGCTACCCCCGGCAAAAAACCTCTCATGAATAGGTATATCGCCTTCTCCCACCCCAAGCCGAGACGTCAGGCTAAAGGTTATGCCGGAGACCACAGGGATAAACTGTTGATACTTGAAAAAGCTTTTAAAAAAATCTGATTTAGACATAAAAAGAGGATAGGCTCTCTCGAGTGCCAAACTCAAAAAGTATCCCTTCTCAGGATTGAATGGATCATCTCTTCTATCCCATATGAAACTTCCCGAAATAGAAGTCGCAGAAAACGGCTGATGCTGGCGGTCCACTTCATTCGGTTCTATCTCAAGATCAAAAAGAGTTGTCCTCACCCATCTCAAAGTCGTCAGGAGCATGAGTTCC
>CAZSPM010000622.1:0-1602 GCA_964608785.1 uncultured Eubacteriales bacterium | reverse complement strand
GCTTTTTCTTGGTTTTTTTCTCTGAGACATAACCAAGCGATCTTAAGATTTCTAAATCCTTCTCGGTTGGACTGGTTTCTAAAGCCTCCTGAGGTTGTTGAGCCATCCACTGATGGATGAAATCTTTAAGCATCTCAAACTCTTGATGATCTGGCCTGAATAAATCTTCTGCCTCAGAGGAATCCGATTCCGTGTCATAGAGTTCATAAAGCAACTCATTTTTTTGATAAGGAGTCCAGATCAGCTTCAAATTATTAAAGATGACGCATCGAAAGCGTCCGCTGACATCAAACTTTACTCTGCGCTTAATTGAATCTTGGAAGAAAGATCTTCCACTCTCCGCAAAAAATGGTCGCGGCTCTAAAGGCGCTTTTTCCCAATAAGGCAATAATGACCTGCCATCTATTCCATCCAGATGGTGTGACTCGACCTCAAGGCCGAGTAAATCTAATGTCGTAGGAAAGACATCCACAAGGGAGACCCAATCATCTTCCTCCCCAGTCCAATACTTGGAATGACCCTCAGGAAGTACAAAAGCAAGGGGAACCCGTAGCCCCGCATTATAGACATAGGCCCCATGGTCAAAGTAATAGTCGTGCTCTCCTAAACTCTCTCCATGATCTGCCGTAAAGACGATTAATAAATTATCACCAGCAACTCGTTGTGCTGCTTTCACTAATTGTTCAATTCCCAAGTCTGTTAATCTGATATCAGCGGCATAAAGGCGCCTGACGTGTCGATTAATTTCCTCGCCTAAATCATTCATAAAAACAGCACGCTCCTTTCCAATATCCTTAGGATAGGCGTGTTTCCCGATTCCACCCGGCTCATCACCAAAATGTGTCTTATACCTCCCTTTATAATCGGGATCGAACTGGAGTGCTATGTCCTCTGGGGGGTAGTAAGGAGCATGAGGATCAATATAATGAACCCAAAGGAAAAAAGGCTTCTCGATATCCAGTGTATTTAAATATTGAATTGCAGCCTGGGTTGTTTGAATAGCATCTCGCTTATCGGTGCCAAAATCATAAACACTAAACCCTCTATCCAGCCCCCTGCTGGGAAGAAGTACATGATTGGATACGACGGCTATAGTCTCGTAATTTGCTCTCTTTAAAATATCTGTGAGAGTGACTATTTTAGTTGACAGATTATCCCATAAATACCTTACCTGTGTTTTGTATGGATAACAGCCTGCGAGCAAACATGCCAGTGCCTGTGTCGTCCTTGGAATCGGAGTAATGGCATGAGAAAAGTAAAGGCCTCTGCTGATCAATCGATCAACTGCTGGAGATGTATCCAAACCATATCCATTAAAACTCAGATAATCAGGACGTAATGTATCTACTGTAATAAGAAGCAAATTGTAAGATTGGCCTCTTAGTTTGATTCTTAAATCAGGATATTCTGGATAACGAGGGTAAATCAGCTCTTCTTTTTTTATATAATTCCTCAAATAGAGATAAACGAGGAAAGCAAAAAGCAAGAAAAATACAGCACAAATCTTTTTCCATAGCCTTTTTTTTCTGGCTTTTTCCACTTTCTTCTTTAACATTCAAATAAAATTTATTCAATTATAGCAAAAAACCCTAAATTGCCGAT
>CAZSPM010000621.1:0-1602 GCA_964608785.1 uncultured Eubacteriales bacterium | reverse complement strand
CAGCCTGCTCATCCGTTGACTTCGATCATTCCTATGTTCTATTATTGAAAGCTATTTAACTAGAAATATCAAAGGACATATAATAAAGTGAGCACGCCGTCTTTAAAAGGGAGAAAACCCTCCTCTTCTCTCCAAAAAGCTCCCATGCAATTGAGCCGTGATCTGAGTCTTTTTTCTGTGACCATGATAGGCGTGGGGGCTATGATAGGAGCAGGAATTTTTGTCCTCACTGGGATTGCTGCCGGCGTCTCAGGCCCTGCTATTCTCATCGCTTTTCTTCTCAACGGAATCGTGGCCTTGTTTACTGCTTCTGCTTATGCGGAGCTTGGAGGCTCAATTCCAGAGGCAGGGGGGGGATATTTATGGGTCAAGGAAAGTCTTCCCCAGCCTTCGGGTTTTGTTTCAGGGTGGATGTCATGGATGGCGCATTCAGTGGCTTGCTCTCTTTATGCTGTTGGCTTCGGAGCTTATTTCGGAGAAGTCCTGATGGAATTTAACATTCCTGCTTTCTTTCCCCCAATAGTCCTGAAAAAAATCCTTGCTGTTCTTGTCGTGGTTATCTTTACATTCATCAATTATAAAGGGGCAAAGGAGACAGGTAAGGCAGGCAACATTGCCACTGTCTTAAAAATTTCTATCCTTCTGTTTTTTGTCCTGCTTGGGGCAAAAATTATATTTTCAGGTCCTCATCGATTTACCCATTTCACCCCCTTCTTCGCAAAGGGATTTTTTGGAATACTGACAGCCATGGGACTGACATATATCGCCTTTGAAGGGTATGAAATAATCGCTCAGAGCGGAGAGGAAGTCAAAGACCCTGCTAAAAATATACCCAAAGCCATATTCATATCCCTTCTTATCGTGGTTCCAATATATATCTTTGTTGCCTTTATTGCTCTTGGCGTTGTAAACCCAGAAGGAATGAAAGCTTGGGATTTTCTTGCCGCGAAAAAAGAAATTGCCATGGTTGAGGCGGCAAGAAACATAAGTGTCTGGGGAAGTGCTATTCTCCTTTTTGGCGGATTGCTTTCTACAATTTCAGCCCTGAATGCAACCATATACAGCTCATCGCGCGTATCTTTTGCCATGGGCAGAGATCATAATCTCCCCCCAGTATTCTCTCGTGTTCATTCAAGGTTTAAAACTCCCTTCGGTTCGCTTTTTGTGTCTTCATTGCTCATTATCGTCATGCTACTAATCCTTCCTATTGAGGATATCGCCTCCAGTGCGGACATCATGTTCCTTTTTCTGTTTATCTTTGTCAATGTTGCTTTGATTCACATTCGGAGGAAAACTCCTCGTCTCTTAAAAGGATACAGATCTCCGCTTTTTCCTCTTTTTCCCGCAGTGGGAATAATCACCCAGAGTATCCTTATCATTGTTATGTTTTTATACAGTCCGAAATCATTCTTCATCAGTTTACTCTGGATTGGAGGAGGACTGTCTATCTATTATGGATACGCCAAGCACAGGGAAAGAGCAGAAGTGGGTCCAAAAATATTAATAGAAGAGAAGGAAATTGCACAAAAAGATTTCAGGCTAGTTATTGGAATCGAAGAGAAAGAAGAGGTACACCCACTTATGAAGGTTGCTCTATCATTA
>CAZSPM010000620.1:0-1611 GCA_964608785.1 uncultured Eubacteriales bacterium | reverse complement strand
CTGTCCACAAACTCGAGAGTAGTGACGTGAGCAATGCAGCATATGGCGCAGCTTTACTCGCAGACGCGCTGAACTATGGAAAGTTTGCTCCTCTGGCTGACCTATTACGCATCAACGAAGCCAAAGGAAGCAATCTCGATTACACTACATTGAAATGAAAATATCTATCCTCTCAGAAAATATGGCCAAGGAGGGCTTTTTTTCGGAACACGGCTTTTCAGCTTTCATAGAGTTCAATGGAAAAAACATATTGTTCGATACTGGGGCATCAGACGTGTTTATTAAAAATGCGGAAAAATTCGGCATAGACCTTTCCTCTACAGACTATGTTATCCTCAGTCACGGGCACTGGGATCATTCCTGGGGACTTAAACAACTTGTGAACAATTTTGATACTTCACATATGAAGTTTATTGCACATCCCGGCCTCTTCAGTAAGAGATATAGCAGAATAAACAGGAACTGGATGGATTTCAAGTTAAGTCCGGAGGAAATAAAAGAAGCGTTTGGAGAAGAAACCCTTAGCAAAGAGTCCTACGAGTTCTGTAGTGGTGCCTTCTTTCTGGGGGCGGTTCCAAGGACCTTTGAAGATCCCGGGACCAGCGGAAAAATAATGAGCGAAGGAAAAGAAATCCCAGATCCTGTTGCCGATGATTCTGCAATAGCGTTTAAAACAGAAAGAGGGATCGTACTCCTCTCCGGATGTTCGCACTCCGGCATAATAAATCTAGCAAAAAGGGCAGAAGAGTTTGGAAAGCTCCATTCAATAATCGGCGGGGTTCATCTCTTTAGATCCGATGAAAAAAGAATTGATGAAACCATCAAAGCATTATCTAAAATGAATATAAACCGCATCTATCCCTGTCACTGTACCGGGGCGGAGCCTCTGGAAAAGATGGCCGCAAAATTAGGGGCAAAAGCATTAAAGGCTGGAGATGTAATAATAATATGAAAATACTATGGTGTATGACTGGCGCCGGGGAGTTCCTTAAGGACTCTGTGGAGGCTTTGGAAGAGCTGGACGTTGGGATAACCATATTCCTCTCTGGGGCTGCCGAAGAGGTTCTAAGGAGCTACGGCCTGTTCACACTAATCAAGAAAAACTGGGACGTTGTAACCGACGAAAGTTTCTCCTCACCAAAGGCTGGAAAAGTTAGCCTTGGTGAATATAATCGAGTTGTTGTTTCTCCGGCTACTGCGAATACCATAGCTAAAACCGCAAATGGCATCGCCGACAATCTCGTCACCACGGCAGTATCCCTGGCAATCAAATCAATGATTCCCGTTTACATGGTGCCCTCTGATTGGGTTTCTAAGAACGTAGAGATCCCTGATACGCTCACCCCTGGCGGCGCAACTGTCCATATGTCCCCAAGGAAATCTGATTTAAGGAACCTTGGATATCTGGAAGACGAGGGCGTGAAACTCTTTAAGAATCCCAAAGCCATGGTGCGTGAACTTAAGCGCTAGTCGTGCCTTCTGCGATAACGTCGTGGCGGTGTATACTCTCCTGAGAAATAGTCTTAGCCCTGATCTCACAGTTCCTGAAGCGCTTCTTGGCTGCATCCAGGATCCCGCGGGTGACATCCTCCACAAACTTGGGATTATCGT
>CAZSPM010000619.1:0-1611 GCA_964608785.1 uncultured Eubacteriales bacterium | reverse complement strand
TCCTCAGGTTCATCTGGTGGCAGCGGGTCTTCAGGGGGCTCTAGGGGCTCGTTAGGTTCATCAGGTGGTTCCAAAGGAGGGGGCGGCGCCAAGAAAAAGTAAAAAGCTACCTGATTTTACCAAATTCGCCATTCAAAATTATTGGAGATGAGAAATAAATGACTTCATCAGGGAATCACAGAGCTGCAGAAGGATGAAAATATAAGAGGCGGAGCCTCGAGACAGAGATTATAATATTCTACTTCTTTCTTAAAATCCTCAAGGAATTCCACCCTTAGAGGTTCCACAGGTTTGAACTTCCTCGTTAGAGGATTGATATATTTTCCTCTGTATTTAATCCTGTAGTCCAGATGAGGACCTGTGGATTCACCAGATGAACCCACAAGGCCAATGATTTGCCCGCTCTGGACTCTGGCTCCTTTTCTTATTCCCCTGGCATAGCCTTTGAGGTGGAGATACATGGTTTCATATTCATTTTTATGGCGGATCTTGATCATGCGGCCCGAAGCTCCGTTCCATCCTCTAAAGGTCACGGTTCCGTCTGCCGTCGCCTGGACAGGATGTCCAATGGGTGCTGCATAATCCACTCCGTAATGGGGACGATAGACCTTTCGGATGGGATGTAGCCTTTTCCGGCTGTATCTGGAAGTAATGCGGCCATACTTCATGGGGGATCTTCTGAATTCTTTTCTTAGAGATTTTCCTTCAGAGTCGAAATGATCCGATTCGTTTGTGTCAGGGTAGGTGTAACGGAATGCCTGAAATACCTGGTTTTTACTAATGTATTCTGCGGCCAGAATATTCCTGTAACCCACAAACTTACCATCAAGATATTTCTTTTCGAAGAGTAATTTAATTATGTCTCCCTGGCGCGGGTCGGTGTGGAAGTCAATATCCCATCCAAAAAGCTCTGCAAAGTTAAGAGCCAGTGAATTCCCCTCGTTTTCTTTTGTCACCGCAAAGATAAGATTGTCCTTGATGACACCCCAGATCATTTCCACTCTGTATTCAAAGGGAATTTCCCTTATTTCAGCCTCAAATGTTTCCCCTTTTTTCTGAATGAGAAGATAGTTGAAGTTATCAATATCGTATTCTATAGATATTATTTTTCCCGCCTGAGAGGTATATATTCTGATTTCATGGCCGGCAATTATTTTGGCTAAGTCGTAAACTGGCCTTACCTCCTCTCTTAATTTGTGTATTTCAGCAGATGACAGATCATGCGGCGCTAGAATATCAGTTAGAGTTACAGCTTTCCGGATGACTTCCTTATATTCTAAAGGGAGAGGAGGAGTGTTCAAGACCTGCGAAGGAAGGTTCTCTTTTGTTTTTTCATGACGCAGCTCTTGTTTTGGAAGAAAGCTTAAGACAATAAAAATGGAAAAAGATATGATGATAAATAAGAGTAATGAAAGATGGCGCTTCTCTTTTTTCTTCGAGATTTTTATATGAACTCTCATGAATGCGATATTCGGCCCTACATAAAAGAAATAGATTATTTTGCTCGCTAAGTCAAATTTCGATCCTTCCATGGGAACTTAATTTAATTGGTTCTTTTCCATTTTGTGTGGGTAATTATCGGAAAATATTCAGGAATGTCTTCGCTCCAGT
>CAZSPM010000618.1:0-1614 GCA_964608785.1 uncultured Eubacteriales bacterium | reverse complement strand
CTTTCCTTGTCTGGATTCACTTTAAACTCATTATTTTCTGTATACTGTTCAATGTCTTCACGAAATTTTACTTTATTAAAATTGACTTTGGTCATACCGTTTATTCTTTTAGCCTCTTCGGAGGAAATTTCGACATAGGCATTCTTTGCCATACAGGTTGGACATATTTCTGGAGGTTTGACTCCATAATGGATATCATTGCAAACAAAACATCTCCAAAACTTTTTCATTTTCTCTATTCTTTCATTATATTAATTTTTTTTGCAACTCTACTTTTTGCTTTGGGTATTTCTAATTGTTTAAGATTAAAAAACTAGAAAAGTTATTGAGATTAATAGCACTCAACAGAACTAGGTCATTTTTGCCATTTCCTGTTCCATCTCTGACTTTCGTGTGCAGTAATAACCATTCTTGAGCTTTAGATTTTGGTAAACAGGGCACTTGGGGCAATCACAGACTTTCTCTTCAGTAATTATTTTACTTTTTCCTACAAGGGGATGACAAAAGCCGATTTCAGTCTCTTCTGGGACATAAGTGGGGCAGGTCTTGCAGATGCACATATTCTTGGCCATGGGGAGTTTCTCTTCGAATTCTACGATCTTGGTGTCAGCTTCTTCTTCAGTCATTCCCTGTTTCTCCATGAGCATCTTTTTGACCATATCTTTTCGGTTCATTTCTTCCTTGGGAGCTTCTGGAGCAGGAGCTTGGACCTCAACTACAGGTTCTTCCTCTTCTTTTTTACAGGAAGCTAGGCCAAAATAGGCCAGCATAGCCGTAAGAAGACCACACCCGCCTTTTTCGAAAAAATCTCTTCTTTTCATGAATCCCTCCTCCTAGTTTTAAATCAAGTCTTATTCTAGATGAAAGATAATAGAAGTGTCAAATTTCACCTCCTCCGTACTCCGGGGTCAGACTTTGAAAACTTGAGTAATTCTTTGGGTTCCAGCGGGGTCAGGCTTTCATAAGTTTCTGTCATTCCCGTGTAAACGGGAATCCAGGACTATCCACTTTCTGGATTCCTGCTTATGCAGGAATGACAAACATGTTATGAAAGCCTGACCCCGTTGGAACATATGCAGGGATGACAAACATGTTATGAAAGCCTGACCCCAATGCTATTTATAAAACTCAAGTTTTCAAAGTCTGACCCCATTGATTCCTTATGAAGAAAAAAAGGAATTAAAGAGTTTCCAGATATGCCAGCAAATCAGCTAATTCTTGTTCCGAGAGATTTCTGAATGAAGGCATGGTCAAGATCGGTCTGACAAGCTGCCTTTTAATGTTTTCAATATTCGCTGGTCTGCCACTGTGGGGAAGTGTTTCTTTTTTGAGCAAGTTTTTAAGCCCTGGTCCGATTTTCTTATCTTCCCTTTCAGCATAGTGACAGGCACTGCATTTGTCATTGTAGAGCGTAGCACCCATTCCAGCGTTTCCCTGAAGTACTATCTGTGGGGCGGCTGCTGTTTCTACTATTTCGCCTTTTTCACATATAGCTCTTAGAAAGAAAAAACCTGCTGAAGTACTGAATACTATGAAACTTAGAGCAAATACAATCATTCCCATAACCGGCACATATTTGAGGAATTGTTTATAAAATTGAACTATGGAAAGCTT
>CAZSPM010000617.1:0-1621 GCA_964608785.1 uncultured Eubacteriales bacterium | reverse complement strand
AATATGAAAGACTCTTATCCAGATAGGTCTGGATTCCTGCTTCCGCAGGAATGACCTTTTTCATATTTCTAGATTCCTGCTACCTGCTTTCGCAAGCACAAGCTTCGCGGGCACAAGCTCCGCAGGAATGACGAAACGGAGCAAGGATAACAGCTCAATTATAGTCTCTTATATTATTTTTCAACTTTTTGGGAGATGATCCATATTTAATAAATAATAGGCCGCAAGATTTATTACATTATACATCAAGCCTTGTGGAAAAAATACAAAAATTCGTTCATTCAAATTCCTGCATTGCCTTGAGCAGGGCACTTTCAATCGGCCTCTCCCCCATCCAATGGCCTGCACTCTCGGCAATTACCAGCTTTGATTTTGGAAGCAATTTATGGAGCTTGTACGCTGTAATTGGCGGACAGATCACATCATATCTTCCGTTGACGATGAAGGTAGGAATATGGGATATCTTTTTGGCATCTCTGAAGAGCTGCCCTTCCTCCAAAAAGCATCCGTTGGACATGTAATAGTTTTCAAAAAGTCCAAAAGCGTAGGGATTGTAATTCCTTATCCAGTCTTCTATGACTTTGGCAGGAACTTCTAATCCACTGATTTTGCCTTCGTATCTAGCCCAGGCTTTGCTGTATTTGGCCTTATCAGCCTTGTCTCCTTCACTGATCAACATAAAGAGATATTCTGGCAAGGGTCGTCTGGACGGATCGGGTAATGTGGACACCAGCGCTTCGTAAGCATCGGGAAAATATCGTCCCACATCTCCATGGTAGAAGTGGTCGATTTCCTTTTTTGTCGCACAAAAAACTCCCCTGAGTACCAAACCGCTAACATTTTTTGGATAAGTCTCAGCATAGGCCAGTCCAAGAGTTGTACCCCAGGAGCCTCCGAATAGGATGATCTTTCCTGCTTTCAAATGCTTCCTCAATCGTTCGATATCTTCAACAAGATGTTGCGTTGTGTTCTCTTTTATTTCACCGTAGGGCTTTGACTTTCCCGCACCGCGCTGATCGTAAAGAACCATCAGAAATTTCGCAGGGTCACAAAAACGCCGCATGTATGGTGATGAACTCCCTCCTGGTCCCCCATGTAGGAAAAAGACTGGTTTCCCTTTTGGATTCCCAGAGAGTTCGTAATAGATTTCATGGATTTTTGAAACCTTAAGATAGCCAGTTTCAAAAGGTTCGATCTCTGGCCAGAGTGTCGTCTTTTCTCCGGTGCTTTCAGCATCTCGGCATACAATTAAAAGAAAAACTGATAGGGAAATAATGTTTAAGAAGATTAGTAAGATCCTACTTTTCTGTTTCATTGTGGTTGACCTCTGTGAAACATTTTTTAAGTGAGCCCATATCAGCATAATAGCACAGCATGAACTTCCATCACAAATTCAGAGGAAAGAACATCGGTCGGTTCTCAAAAATTGACTGTACATTTTATAGCACGGAATAAGACAAAATATTTAAACTCAATAACTGACTCATCATACCCATGCAAAATCCCATTTTATTCATCGGAAGCCCTTTTATTTAGGGGATTTAGATGATGAGAAATCAGGGCAGTGGTGAAATTCTCATCAAGGAAATCAGCCGGAGGATTTCGAAACCCCATCGTTTGT
>CAZSPM010000616.1:0-1624 GCA_964608785.1 uncultured Eubacteriales bacterium | reverse complement strand
CCATTCTGTGAGTGTGGGCGCGCACACGCAAATCGCGCTAGCCGCTCCCCTTGCCATCATGGAGGATCAACTGTTAGTGCGCGGCCCCCATGAATTTCTTTTTACCGTGGATGAAGAGACCGGCCTTACCGGAGCGACGAAGATTGAACCCGATTTTCTCAAAGGAAAAAAACTCCTTAATCTCGACAGCGAAGATGAAGGGGAATTCACTATTGGGTGTGCCGGGGGAGCAGACTCTGAAATCACCCTGCCTATAGAGAGAAAAGGAGGCAGCGGAGCCCTTTACAGACTCAAACTTACTGGTTTTAGAGGAGGGCATTCAGGGATAGACATCAATCAAGGAAGAGGAAACGCTATTAAATTGTTGGCCCGGATGCTGTGGCAAGCCTCGAAGGAATTCTCGTTTGAGCTCATCTCCATGGAGGGGGGGAACAAACGAAATGCGATTGCCCGCGAAGCATGGGCTGATCTTTTTTTAGATCCTGCGCAAGAACAAGATTTTTCTGACTTTATCCAGAAGGCTTTTGAAAAAATTCAAATCGAATACAAGGCTGTAGAAAAAGATGCTGCTTTTTCTCTTGAAAAATCAAACGAAGAAGCAGGAAATCCCTTAAACACAGAATCCCAACAGAAACTTATCAACTTGCTTTTCACTCTTCCTCATGGAGTTATCGCCATGCATCCTGAAATGGAAGAGCTTGTGGAAACCTCCACTAATATAGCCATTATCCATACTCTCCAAGACCATGCCCAAATCATCTGCAGCAGCCGTAGTTCTGTCGCCTCAGCCTTAGAAGCCACACGGAATATGATCGCATCTCTGAGCGAATTAGTAGGAGCAAATACCGCCCAGCCTGAGGGATACCCTGGATGGATGCCCAATCTCCAATCCCCTCTTCTCAAATCCTTAAAGGATGTGTACCAAGACACCTTTCAAAAAAAACCAGAAGTAGGAGCGGTTCATGCGGGTCTTGAATGCGGAATCCTGGGGGAAAAATTTCCAGGCATGGATATGATCTCATTCGGTCCTACTATTGAAAATCCTCATTCCCCAGACGAAAGGGTTCACACGGGCTCGGTAGAAAAATTCTGGAAATTCCTCACGACAACACTGGAAAAGCTTGCATAATAATGGGGACGTTCCCCAAAGGGACACCCTGCATTATCATCTCGTCTCAATCAATCATATATGTATTTGCTTCTGCCAGGGTGTCCCTTTGGGGAACGTCCCCTTAGGATGAAAATCAAGACAAGATTTCCAAGAAAGCATTCCAGCGGTCAATGTGACCGAACTCGTCAGCCTGATCCTTTTCGATGATCTTTTGAGTATCCTCATCCCACTCTATATCCCTCAAAAGCTCATCATAATGGCTAACAGCCTTTCTCTCAACCCAAATGCCTGTTTTAAGTATGGCTTCTTTGCCCATCAATCGTGATAAAAAACCAAGGGCAAAACCCACAATCCAATATGCCCATCTCAGCTTGCTGGGTTTGAAACCATATTCAAATAGCTTGATCTGGAAATCCTGCAGATGCGTCATCTCATTGCACATTGCGGCTATGAGCTGAGGATTGACATTGTTTACCTTTTTTGTGGTCTGAAACTTGTAAATATTGACTGCCA
>CAZSPM010000615.1:0-1641 GCA_964608785.1 uncultured Eubacteriales bacterium | reverse complement strand
GCCTGTCCATTTTCCGGTTCCCTTTTGTCCCGCAGTATCAAGGATCTTCTCGACTAGGGGACCTCCGTCCGTATCTTTGTAAGCTAATATATCTGCTGTAATTTCAATGAGATCAGGTAGGCGTCCCCAAAAACCTAATGTGAGAAATGAGTTAAGCCCTTTTAGTTTAAGTGGCCTAAACCTATTGGGATAAAAGCAGTATATTACAGCTTGAAAGGCCTCGTCGAGATGTTTGTTTCTGTTTTTTGGTGGAATTCTGGCTTTCTTATGAAGGGAAATCTCATTTTTCCGTGACCTCGTTGCCGGAGAGGCGACCATTTCTGAAGCAATAGATAGATTTCTGCATCAGCGGATGAGAAAACACGCAAAAAAATTAGGCAACGTATTTGAAAGTAGAGATGGGAGGAGGAGCTCGCCAAGTTACTATCCCAAGATTTTGAGCAATCCTGTTTATTTCAGTTTGAGAATGCATAAAGGCTTTGATGTGCATCCTCCCCCCACATCGAGGACATTCAAGTGGATCCAGTTCGAAGACCTGAGCCATACACCTGGCCCAGCTCTGAGATGGTTTTTTAGGAGGATCCCACTCCGGCAGTGGTCCAGGAAAATCCATAGCCAACCGCTTAGCCCCACGAGAGCGAGCACTATATTTTCCAAAATAGCGTATTGTTTGCTCTCTGCGAGATGGCACGTGCTGGGCCAGCTCGGCAAGAAATTCCAAAGGATCAAAGTCCTTGAATGTTTCACAATCATCAGTATTTTTGTGAATGCGAACAATAGGATTATCACGATTTTCGATTAGCTCTAAGCGGGAGTTTAGGACAGCTGATTTCTTTATGTAGCGGCCGATAAACTGTCTTGCTTCTGCGTCATCAGAACCGATCGGTTCTCCCGTATAAACATGGAATCCACTGTGTTCCCAACCACGAATGAGATCTACTGTTTCCTGCTCGATCTCTTGGGCTTTAAGAAGTGCATCAAGAAGGTTTCTAGAAAAGCAGTTGGTAAGATATTCATCACTGGGGGTTTCTTCTAGAGGATGAAAGTTATCTTTTTCATCAATACCGCCATAAAGAGTAATTGCATGATCATGAGGATGCCACCCCAAAAGGTCTCCAGCTGAGTGCAGACCCATCCCTGTCCTGAGCCTGTCGAAGGGAACACTTGCCGGTGTACAACCCGGTAGAGCATCATCTATTAGTTCCTTCCACGAGTCCCAGGCGGCGTGATAAAGAAGATTCAGCAAAGCCCGATTAAACTTAAATCTTGGACGCAAGATTTTCGGGATACTATAGACCTGGTGCACATGCGGTTCATAAAGTAAAACATTCTCATGAAGATGTTCGCCAAAAAGCAGCGCCCGTTTTGCATCGCATGATCCGCAAATATACTTTTTTTTGCAAGAAAACGGGATAAGCTCCGAGTGACCACAGTCCTCGCAAATAGCCCTGGCGCATCCGTGAAGAAGAATTCCGCAGTCAAGAAAGCCATCAAACGCTTCTTTCACTTCATCGCGAAGACAACCATACTTATGCTCGAAGCGCTCGCTCCAGCAATATTCCAGCTCTTCCCTGTAATGGTAAACTATTCGATAAAGAACCTGGTCGGTCGGATTACGACGAGAGTACTGCTGGGAATGAA
>CAZSPM010000614.1:0-1646 GCA_964608785.1 uncultured Eubacteriales bacterium | reverse complement strand
TGGATTTTCCCCAGTTTATGAAAACAAGGATGGCCACCATCACGGCAAAATAAAGGGTTGTCTTCCATAAAGGACGTGCTTCTTTTTCTTCGCCATCGACAAGGTCTGATTTTTCCCTATTGTTTTCCTCTTCTTTGTTGAACAAGAGGTGCATGATGAGGCCTATGATTACAGCAAAAATGATAGCTCCGATTGCTCTAGCCAACCCTAGTTTGTAGCCCAAGACTTTGGCGGTTAAAATAATAGCCAGCACATTAATGGCTGGTCCCGAGTACAGGAAGGCCGTTGCTGGGCCGATTCCCGCGCCTCTCGTATATATGCCTGCGAATAAAGGGAGCACAGTACAGGAACAAACGGCCAGGATCGTCCCCGACACGGAAGCTATGGAGTAGGAAAGGATTTTTTTCGCCTGTGCCCCGAAATATTTAATGACCGAGGCTTTACGGACAAAAACTGAGATGGCACCGGCGATGAAAAAGGCGGGTATGAGGCAGAGAAGAACGTGCTGTCTAGCATATTCTTGGAGGAGTGCAAAAGCCTCCCCTATGGCATTCTGAACAGTTGGTTGTTGAAAGGGAATGAAGTAGGCAGCTAGAAAAGCAAAGAGAAATATTAAAAAAATCCATCGGTCTTTCATCTAGTCGTTTCTCCCTTCGATTGAAGTTGGACAGTTTCTTATGCTGTTTTTTTGAGAAGCCTGCAGTTTTTCATGATCCCTAGTGATTGCTTCAGAATTTGCAAGATTATCTCCAATGAGACGCCTAAAGATTAGATTGAGATCTTTCTTTTTATCTTCTGAAATTCTGTAAATAATCCACTTCCCGTCCCTGATATCTTCCACAAGCTCTGCGTTTCTCAAAACTCTCAGCTGGTGGGAAATTCTGGATTGTTCCATTTCGAGTATAAAAGTGAGTTCGCACACGCATAGTTCCCCCTGGAGGAGAAGCAGCAGTATTCGTAAACGAGTGGGATCGGATAAGGCTTTAAAAACTTTCACTGTGCGCTTCATTTGAAATGAGCTCATCTAAATATGAACATACGTTCATATCATTTAAAAGTGTTCTTGTCAAGTCCTTTTCGCGTCATCACAAGCTTTTTAGAATTTACTTGGCAGGAAGATTAATTTAAGGATGGGATGAAGGCAAAACTACAAACGAAAAAGATTATTTTACACGCATTTCTTCAATCGGATATTCTCTTTTTTACATATTTCTAGGTTTTTTCTATCTTCTTCGAATTCCTCAGAATCAGATAAATTTTCTCTTAAAACCTTGCCGAATAATTCCCTCAGATTCTTTTTTGTTTTGTCAGGGATTATGTAATTTGTCCATCTTCCATCCCGGATATCCTCGACTAAATCCGCATCTCTCAGGATCCGAAGCTGATGAGATATTCGTGACTGCTCCATTTTCAGGGCGAAGACGAGCTCACACACGCACAATTCTCTTTGCAAAAGGAGCATAAGAATACGTAATCGAGTTGGATCGGAGAGGGCTTTAAAAACTTTTACGGCATTTCTCATAAATATCTATGATCATATTGTCATACATTAAAAATTTTTGCAAGACAGAACGGTAAAGTTGGAGTTATTCTGTGTTTCAAGTTTATTATCAATAGATGTGAATCGAGAGGAATTATTATGACTT
>CAZSPM010000613.1:0-1652 GCA_964608785.1 uncultured Eubacteriales bacterium | reverse complement strand
AAACATATTGAGGTCTAATCTTGCATTTATTGAATTTCTCTAGAGTCAGGTTTTATCATGAAAAAGACTAGAAAATCACGGGAAGAAAAGGTTTCCTTTACATTGACAAGGCTTGGTCCCGTTGATATAAAAAATCAATATATGTGAGACCGGGTCCCGCTACTCAGGGATGTCAAAATGAAAGCAGGCTTAGAAAGATTCTTACCGTATTCCAGCAGAATTGGCATTTTAAAAGAGCAAATTGTGAAATATAAACAGGAATACTCCAGAATTTGGGGGGAGACTGAACCTGATTTCCCTCAGTTTGAGAGAGTTTACACTCAAATGGAGCAGAAAAGGATTGAAGATGAAATCTTCCATTTTGTGGATTGGGGGTCTTTGAGACTGGATGATTATTCTCCAGAGAAAGAAAAGCAGAAAATCTGGATGGAGGATTTTGTGTCAGAAGTTAAAAAATTCGGAAAAAAGATTCTAGAGTTATCTGATGGTTCTCTCAATTCAGTGTTTCAAGAGGGATTCATGGATTCGACCAGGTTGTTCGTCGAAAAGGTAAAAGAATTTGATCCATCACTCAAGACAGAAGAGATTTATCAGGCATTGAGAAATGTCTGGATCATGAATTCGCTTCAGATCTACCTGAATCTTGATGTGAAATACCTGGACTCAATTTTCGCCTACAGCATGGTCTATCCTTATATTGATAATTATCTCGATAGCCCATCGGAATCCATACATAAAAAGCTTTCTTTCCTAAAGAAATTGAAAAACTGGCTCGAAGGTCAATATGTGCCGCATGAGAACCTGCAAGAAGAAAAAATTTACAGGCTGATAAAAATGATCGAGAAACAGTATGACCGGAGCCATTTCCCCGGTGTTTGTCAGAGTCTGTTAGCCATATTCAATGCTCAACTCAAAAGCCTCACTCAGCAGAGAAACGAATGCCTGCCTCATGAAATCGATATTTTGGATTTGAGTTTTGAAAAGGGAGGAACGTCAGTCCTGGCAGATGGATTTCTTCTGAATGGGCTTCTAGAAGATAAACACGCAGATTTCTGTTTTGGCTTTGGAGTGTTTTTGCAGCTTGCCGATGACATTCAGGATATAACTGAAGACAGGAAAAACAATCATTCCACAATTTTTTCTCAAAACTCTAACAGATATGATCTCGATAGATTGGCGAATAAACTTTTCAATTTCACTGCAGGAGTTGTTGATTTAAAACTGGATGAGGGAGCATTAAACGAAAAAAGCTTAGGAGAGCTTATTATAAAGAACTGTTATTTTCTGATTATGGAAGCTGTCGGCAAAAATAAAGCATATTTTAGTCAAGAATATACCGAGAAAATCCAGCGCTATTTTCCTATCCGGTTCACAAAGATTAAAAAGCTCAGGAAAGAGATAAAAGATAAAATACTGGATAAAAGAAAGAGTGTGACTGACCTTGATTTTATAGCCGCATTTCTTTTGACGCTAGCCTCAAGAACAATTTCCTAATCTCATTGTCTCATTGGGGTCAGACCTTGGAAACTTTGGTAATTCTTTGGGTTCCAGCGGGGTCAGGCTTTCATACATGGTTGTCATTCCTGTACCTGTCACCGCAGGCACAGGCTCCACAGGAATTCAGAGTATGGTAGTATAACGTCATTCCTGCG
>CAZSPM010000612.1:0-1660 GCA_964608785.1 uncultured Eubacteriales bacterium | reverse complement strand
TGGTTCACTGCGCTGTTCCCATTCTCGCCGTTCTCCTGGCCTATGTGGCCAGCAAGGGAAACATCATCTACGGAGGATTATTGCTCTTTGTTTATGCCCTCGGCCACTCGCTCCTCATCCTCATTGCCGGTACCTCCATGGGAGCAGCCAAGCGCTTGATCGAATCAAAAGGCATAAGGAAAGCGAATCTCATTCTCCAGAAGGCGGCCGGAGTCATCATCATCCTAGTCGGAATTTATTTTCTACTTTAGATAAAAGGAGGTTCAAATGCGAGAAAAAACAATGATTGAAAAATCAATTGGATTTATAGGGGGAGGGCGAGTTACCCGTATCATTATGGAAGCATTTAAAAGAAAGAATATCTCATTCAAAAAGATTTCCGTTTCTGATATCAACCCGGATGTTTTAAACGATCTACAAGAAAAATTTCCGGATATCACAACTGTACCCAACAATCCATTACCCGCTTACAATGATATTGTATTCATTTCACTCCACCCGCCAGCTGTACTCCCAGTATTGGAGGAGATGAAATCCTCATTAAAAGAGGATGCCATTATTATATCTCTGGCACCGAAAATAGATATTTTAAAAATATCGAAACAGCTCGGTGGCTTTTCAAGAATTGCCCGGATGATTCCCAACGCCTGCTCGATTATCAACTACGGATATAATCCGGCCACCTTTTCTCCATCGCTGAGTGAAACGGAGAAAAAAGATTTACTCAAATTCCTGGCGATCCTCGGAGATTGCCCTGAAGTCGATGAGGATAAGCTAGAAGCTTATGCCATTGTGGCCGCAATGGGCCCGACCTATCTCTGGTTTCAGCTTTATGAGCTGGAGAAAATCGGCATCACATTCGGATTAACATCCCAAGAGGTTCGAAGAGCCGTATCTTGTATGGCAGAAGGGTCAGCAAAGACCATGATTGAATCCGGTTTGCGGCCGGAGGAAGTCATGGATCTCATCCCGGTCAAGCCTCTGGGCGAAGACGAAGATAACATCAAAAGCATTTATCATGCGAAACTTGAGGCTCTTTACCAGAAGTTGAAAAGTTAAACATAACGCCATCTAAAATATAAAAATACGGTTAAGGAGGTCCCCATTGACTGAAAAAACAGGAGCAAAATTATCGATCCTGGATAGGTTTCTCACGCTTTGGATATTTTTGACAATGGCCGCAGGCGTGTTTGCCGGGTACTTATTTCCAGGAATCGCAAAATTCATCAATAAATTCCAGGTGGATACGACAAACATCCCGATCGCTATCGGTCTGATTCTAATGATGTACCCACCCCTGGCCAAGGTTAAGTATGAGGAATTGGGAGATGTTTTCCGCAATGTGAAAGTCCTATCGCTTTCTCTTGTCCTCAACTGGATCATTGGACCTATCCTTATGTTTGTCCTAGCTATTGTATTCCTCTACGGTCATCCTGAATACATGTACGGATTGATCATGATCGGGCTGGCCCGCTGTATCGCCATGGTTATCGTATGGAATGCCCTGGCAAAGGGAGATACAGAATATGCTGCCGGATTAGTGGCCTTCAATTCCATATTCCAAGTCCTCTTTTACTCCATCTATGCCTATGTTTTCATCACCATCGTTCCCTCTTGGTTTGGGATCAAAGGCACTGTGGTTGATATCACTATGGGACAG
>CAZSPM010000611.1:0-1665 GCA_964608785.1 uncultured Eubacteriales bacterium | reverse complement strand
GTGACCCGGTGACCGGGGTTCGCCGTATCGAGGTTAAAGGAAGGAAAAGAGGCCAGCCGATTCGGTTAACCACAAATGAGTGGTACAAGGCGACCCAATTAGGCGATTCCTATTGGCTGTATGTGGCCTGGGACCCTCTCGAAAACCCGGATACTGAACCGATTCGAATCCAAAATCCGGCGCAGAAACTGGACCATGTAAAGAGGGAGGTCGTAACTGCAAGATTTTTCGAGATTCCAGCTGAATCAATTGCTCTGATGGATGAAAGGAGTTAAAGGAGAAAGATGGTTGATATTCTTTCTGACAATGATATCGAACGTCTGGTGCAAGAGAAAAAATTGCTCCCTTCCGATTACCAGTCAAAAATTCAGGTCCGGCCAAAAAGAGGGCATAAGGAACGCGAGCTGGACATTAAAGGTGAGGATGGTAACGATTTTCGTCTGATTCTAAGGCAGAGTCTTTTTAATCCATTAGATTTCTCAGTTATTATGGTTTATCGACCACCACAATCCAATATACTCTTTCGTTTGAGGCGGTATAATGGGAAAAGTCATGAGCATACTAATCCAATAGAAGGAGGGATGTTTTACGATTATCACATCCATCAGGCCACTGAACGGTATCAGAAAATAGGTGCAAGGGAAGATACATATGCTGAACCAACGAACCGATTTTCAGACTTTTATCAGGCTATTTCATGTATCATTGATGATTGTGGATTTGAGATTCCCTCTGGAACACAGAGAACACTTTTTTAGGAGATAAAAGTCATGAACTTAGAAATAATTGAACAGGACTTCCGCAACAAGGTTTGTGAAAAGCTCAGAATCTCATCAGAGGGCGTAGATAGATTCCGTGTTTTTACCCCCTTTATGTTTGAGGACGGGGACCATCTCGCAATTGCTCTGAAAAGAGAGAATGGAGGATGGATACTCTCAGATGAGGGACACACGTATATGCATTTGACCTATGACCTCGATGAAAAGGATCTCCAACGAGGAACCAGACAAAAGATTATTACAAATGCGCTATCTGTATTTAGTGTCCAGGATAGAGAAGGCGAGCTAATTATCTCAATCAAAGATGACCGATATGGTGACGCCCTGTATAGCTTCGTCCAGGGCCTTCTCAGGATAACAGATGTCACATATCTTTCAAGAGAACGGGTTCGGTCTACTTTCATGGAGGATTTCCGTGCATTTATGGAGGAAACAGTTCCTGAAAACCGGCGTTCATTTGACTGGCATGACCCGGTTCACGACCCGGGCGGGAAGTATTTAATTGATTGTCGAATAAATGGCATGCCAAAGCCGGTTTTTGTTCATGCGCTTCCAAGCGATGATAAGGCACGCGATACAACGATAACTTTGCTCCAGTTTGAAAAGTGGGGTGCATCCTTCCGTTCTCTTGCCATTTTTGAAGATCAGGAACAAATTAACCGCAAGGTACTTGCTCGTTTCAGCGATGTCTGTGAAAAGCAGTTCTCAAGCTTGGGAGCTAATCGAGACCGGATCAGGCGTTACTTGAAAGAATCGAAGATATGACAATTGAAGACAGCAGACTTATAGAAGACTACCTTCCCATTAAGGCTATTTCAAAAGAAGCCTCAAGGGAGAAGTCTGTTCGAAAGGGTCACATTTCAACCCTCCATCTCTGGTGGGCGAG
>CAZSPM010000610.1:0-1667 GCA_964608785.1 uncultured Eubacteriales bacterium | reverse complement strand
AGAGATGGATTTTCCGCTGCTTGCTGCATAAATTTTTCCTGGAGAGATTTGCATTATTTGTTCCCTCGTTTTTTGTTTTATAATTTTGTACAATGAGGCCCCAGCCCAAAAACACACAGTGCCACCCGCCACTACAATAAGGCGTTCCGACTACTACATTCATTTTACAAGCCACTTCATTGACTTTTAGAAAACCAGCATCCCAGGTCTTTGTCTTTTGCTGGATTTCTTCGAGAGAGACATCGCCTTCTATTTCAATGTCATTTAGACTAATGGGTCCGTATCCCCTTTCGTGGGCAAGACAGAGGTGCTGAATGTTTTGAGGGTCAAGATGAAGGATGTGGGCGCAAACAACGTCATGGGCCAGTGGGTTTTTAGCCATCAAAATTATCCCTAGATGTCTTCCGTGCTGGGTGAATTGATTCCCTCCTATGGAGATTTCGATAGCATCTGTAGCGATAAAATCAGGGAAGCCAACTTCTAGAAGATCGACGATTTTTTCATTGAGATTAAAGTTGTGATTCCAGATTCTCTCCCTATCGAGTAGGAGTCCCATGTTAAGCTTTACTGCGCCTGTCATCCCTTGGGACAGGACATTGCTTTTAAGCTTGGGTGCGTAAAGGAGAAAATCGTTGTCCACAATCTCTTTCGCTGTGGTTATAGCCTCGTGGATCTTCCCTTTTTGGAGAGAAATTGTTTGTTTTCTTGCCTCTTCAATCGGGAGAAGCTTAATCTTGTGTTTTTTTTTGAGCCTGTGATAACCAGCATTTCTGAACATTCTGGATGTGGGTATTCCAGCTCCGCATTTTTCAGCGATGACAATCTTCGATCCATTTTTCTTTCCATTCTCTAAGGCGGAGAGCAATCCATCCAGAAATTCGGGACTGGTAAAGGCAGATGGGGCGACTTTGGCGTGGGCCATAACCACGTTGGGCTTAATGGTGATGCGTCCTTGAACTTTTGAAGTCAGTTCGAATTGAGAAAGACCTTCACTTATGATCTGTTCGATTTCCTCGGGGTGGTAATTAGGGGCTCTTCGTATAATAACTTTCTCTTTTTTTCTCATCCTATCCGGCTAAATCTTCATCGCGAGCATTTTCTTTTTTCTTTCTTTTTTTGCCAAAGATAAAGGCAATCAGAATGCTCAGTCCATAGAGGGCCAGCATAGGAAAGGCAAGGATACTCTGATTGATTACATCTGGGCTCGGAGTGATTATGGCGGCAACGACAAAAACGACTAATACTGCATACTTGAAGTTTCTTATCATCCATCTGGATGTGACAATGCCCATGCGGGAGAGAAAGAAGACCAGCGTAGGCAGTTCAAAAACTAATGAGATTCCCAAAAGAATCCGAAGGGCGAGGCTGAAGAACTGATCCACTGTGATGACTGGTTGAAATTGCTTTCCCATTTTCAGGAAGAAGCCGCAGGCAAAAGGAAAGGCGATATAGTATCCGAAGAGAGCACCTAGGATAAAGAAAAAAGATGTGAAAAATACAAAGGGAGTGACATATTTTTTCTCTTTTCGGTAGAGCCCAGGAGCGATGAAATACCAGAATTGAAGGAAGATAAAAGGCGAGGAGACGAAAATTGCCGCAAGAAAGGATACTTTTATATAGACCATAAAAGGAGCGGTCAGAGTTGTAAAAGCTAATTTTTCTCCCTC
>CAZSPM010000609.1:0-1678 GCA_964608785.1 uncultured Eubacteriales bacterium | reverse complement strand
AAAATGCCGATTATTATTGAAATAGGAATCTAACGAGAGATATGATTCGTTGAATCTTATGAGAAACCACGCTTAAATGCATATATCATTGAGAATGAATAGAGGTATCGGCATTTTTTATGAATAATTCATGTTTTTTAAGGAGGAGATAATGGAAGGATTAAAGAATAAAAGAGTTCTTATAACAGGGGGAGCCAGGGGAATTGGAGCCGCGACAGCGGCTCGTTTCCTGGAGGAAGGTGCGCGCGTTGTTATTCTCGATTGTGATGAAGCTGCTCTTCGGAGTATCGAAAAAGAGATGGGTGGTCTGGAAGGAACGATAAAAGCCGATGTTTCAGATGCTGATGCAGTGAATAGTGCCTTCAGTGAGCTAGATGGCTTAATCCAGGGATTGGATGTTCTGATTAACAACGCTGGAATAAGTGTTAGGCATCCTTTCCGGGGGATAACTCCCGAGGAATGGCTCAGTGTTATAAACGTGAACCTCAATGGTGTGTTCTATGTGGCCCAACAGGCAGGACGCCGAATGCTAGAAGGCGAGGAGGGAGTTATCCTCAATATGGGCTCGACCAACGGTTTGATGGGTTATCCTTACTATGCCGCTTACAATGCCTCGAAATCAGGAGTCATTGAATTGACGCGCTCAATGGCTCTGGAATTGGCTCCCAAAATTCGTGTGAATGCCGTATGTCCTGGTTACATCCTTACGCCTATGCAGGAAGCAGAATACACGCCTCAAATGCTTCGTGCCTGTGAGAGCAAGGTGCCGCTCGCTAGGCTTGGCAAGCCAGACGAAGTAGCAGCTCTCTTTGCTTTTCTTGCCTCGAATGAAGCACAATTCATCACTGGACAGACATTTGTGATTGATGGTGGAGAAATTGCAGGAGGGCTAGCCAGTCAGGTGTAGAAGGAGATGATAGAGACTATGCATAACTTAACATAATTGGGCGCAGGGGAGTGGCTTATAAAATAGAGTGACTTTTGGGAATTCGATATCTTTATTCTCTTATCGATTCTACTTTTTTCTTGACTTCAGGTTGGTCGGGATTGATTTCCAAGGATTTTTGCCATGCGGCTAAAGCTTCTCTCGAGTTTCCAAGGCGAAAATGACATTCTCCAAGAGAGTTCAATATATTGATATTGACACCAAAATGGGAGATGGCTTTATCATAGAATGACACAGCTTGATTGAATTCCCCTAGAAATTGGTGAGATTTTCCCAACAGAAAATAGACATCATAATTAGCCTTGGCAGTGTCTGATAAAGGAAGCAATATTTGTTTTACCTTCTCATATCTTTTTAATACAGAATAAACGCGAGCCAGATTTAGCGCATAGCGCAGAGAATCAGGCCGACTATTATAAGCTGTTTCGAGTTTAATCTGAGCCTCCTCGAATTTTCCCTTGTTGAAGAGCTGCACTCCAAGGACATAGGAATAGACTGGATCGTTTATCGGAAGCAATGGTTTGGAATATACCCATGGCCGTGGAAGCATCGCTGCAGCAGTGATTTCGAAATCTTCGCTTTGAGATAAGATTTGCTGGTCTCCATCCCATAATGTTACTTTCAGACGGTAATAATCAGAGGGAAAATTTTGTAAAGGAAATTCTTCTTTAAAATTATTTCTATTTTGAAACTCACTCAGATTTCTGGAGGATTCAAGAAAAAGTTCATTGC
>CAZSPM010000608.1:0-1678 GCA_964608785.1 uncultured Eubacteriales bacterium | reverse complement strand
TTTTAGATTTTGCGGGCGACTACGACCCGAGAAATTCTATTGAGGTCATTGAAACAGCGAACCTCGCTCCAATTCGAGTTAATAAGCGAAAGGACTTCCTTTTTCTGGCCTTCTCCGATCTCAAACACAAGATAGCCACCGGTCTTTAAAAATCGCAGAGAGCCTTTAATCAACTCCTTAATCACTTCGAGCCCGGTCTCCCCTGCCACAAGAGCTTTTGCTGGTTCATGGTTTCTTATCTCTTCTGAAAGACTCGTCCATTCTTTCTCTGAAACATAGGGGGGATTTGAGACAATAAAATCGCATTTTTTCCTCAATTTGAGTCTTCTCAACGGGGAAAAGAGGCTTCCGCCTGCGAAAGTAATATTGTCTGTTTCGAGAAGCAAAGAATTTAATCGCGCCATTTTCAAGGCTTTTCGTGAATTATCAATGGCAAAAATCCTGGCCTGAGGCAATTCTTTTGCCAGCGAGACAGCTATATTTCCGCACCCCGTTCCTATATCCACGATGGTCTTAGGCGCAGAAACATGATTCGCAGACGCTTGATCTGTAGGGGCTTGATTCATCAAGCCCACCTGTTGGTTCTGAGCTGCCAATTCCAGCACTTTCTCCACTACCAACTCTGTCTCTGGCCGGGGAATCAATACTCCTGGGGAAACCTTGAATGGAATCGACCAGAACTCCTTGGTTCCAGTCAAGTAAGCCAGAGGAAAACCGGCCAGGCGCTTGGAGACCAACTTATAAAAACCTCTTTCCTCCTTCCTCGATACTTTCTTCTCCGGATGGGAAAGAAACTCCTCCTCCCCTATCGAAGAGCATTTACAAAGCAGAATTTTCGCCTCCAAAGCAGGCTGAGGTAAATCATTCAGAAGGGATTTTCCTTTAAGGAATAATTCTCGGGTTGTAATCAATGAAAACTCGGTTTATCCAGATGAATTGGCTCTTTTCTCGATCTGCTCTGCCTGGGAACGAAGAGTCAAAGCATTAATTACTTCGTCCAGTCCACCATCGAGGATATTTTCAAGTTTATGAAGGCTCAGATTCAGACGATGGTCTGTAACCCTGGACTGAGGGAAATTGTAGGTTCTTATCTTCTCGCTCCTCTCCCCTGTTCCCACCTGAGACTTTCTGTCCTTGGCAATCTGCTGGTCCTGCTCTCTCTGGGCTTTATCCAAGAGGCGCGATCGTAAGATCCGCAAGGCCTTTTCTTTGTTCCGGTGCTGGGATTTTTCATCCTGGCAGTTGACAACCATTCCTGAAGGATTATGGGTGACACGTATGGCTGTGTAATTGCGGTTGACATTCTGTCCCCCAGGACCTGATGCCCCGAAAGCCTCGATCCTTAAATCTTTGGGATCGAGCTTGATATCTACCTCATCGGCTTCAGGAAGAACAGCGACTGTCACCGTGGAAGTGTGTATCCGTCCGCTGGTTTCAGTCTGTGGAACACGCTGGACCCGGTGAACACCGCTTTCATATTTAAGGAGAGAGTAGACTTTATCCCCACGGATGTTGACAATAATCTCTTTGAAACCGCCGATAGGAGAAAAGCTTGTGTTCATGACTTCTGATTTCCAGCCTTTCTTCTCTGCAAAACGGGAATACATACGGAAAAGATCCTGATCAAAAAGCGATGCCTCATCCCCTCCAGCTCCAGCTCTTATCTCTAAGAAGACAT
>CAZSPM010000607.1:0-1679 GCA_964608785.1 uncultured Eubacteriales bacterium | reverse complement strand
ACGGGTCCAAATTGCAGAAAATGGTGAGAGGTTTGGAGCAAACCCAAAAAGGAATATATATAAGAACCTCCATTCTGAACAGAAAGTACACTGGAAGGGGCAGCCCCGGCTGGAGAGGACAGTGGCATACTTTTCCAGAATCGTGAAATGGTACCTCTTCATTGGCAAGAGATGGTAGGCAGGCAAAGGGAGTGTGTTGACATCGACCAAACGCTGGTCAGGAGTGATATAGATTTCTTTTCCGTTGCAGAAGGCTATTCCGTTCACCTTGGAGGGGTCTTCGCCTCTCTCCAGGCAACGCACTAAATCCACCAGGGATAGCTCGCCTTCCCCGCGAACCACGAAGTTAACCTCTGGGTGATTGAGAAGAGTCTCTTCAGGTGCGAAGGTGACATGGGGGTCGCCAATAACTGTTACAATTTCTCGGGTAACTCTTTTTGCGATTCTCATCACTTCGATGGCCTCGTAAAAGGTTGGGGTTAAAGCTGTGACTCCAATGAGATTGGGGCTCGATTCAGAAATAGCTTGTTGAAGCGCAGACAAGCTTATTCCTTGTGCATTGCAATCCACAATATCTACTGGAATGTCCTCTTTTTCGAGGACTGCCGCCAGTTGAGCCAGGCCCAGAGGTGGCGCGACATAATCTCCCATCACTCCCCAGATTTTCTTGGGAGGCTCAACCAGTAGCACCTTCATAATTTACTCCTCGAATATGGGCATATCTTTCCTTATTTCCTTCTGCATTATAGCTGAGGATAATTTTAAAAGTCCAACGTTTTAGGGTCGGGCCAAGCTATTTAATTTATTTTTAATGAGATAAGCATAAATTAGACCTGTTTTTTCGCCTTAAACCGCATTTTTTTATATGCAAAATTGCAGCTTTAAGAAGTCTTTGATTCTTCAAACCATATTATCCTTCTTCTTCCAAAATTTTTTCTTTTAAAGCTTCTAATATCGTCATATTTTCCTTAAAAGGCTTAATTTTGACCACAAAATTGTCACTCTAAGACCAAGATAGATAGGAAAATTGCTTTTAAATAATTCAAATTATATTCAACCGTTCAATGATATTGGTAGTCCTGAGACAGATCCATTCGTCCTTGGGGAAATGGAAAAATGTCAAACAGGCCTCTATGGATCGCTCGAGGCATTTTTATTGTCAATGATAAGAGATTAGCAGGTTATTATGAAGGCATTACCTATGATACGGTTGAAAAAATGTTCTTTTTCGGAAGTGAGCATAAAATAGTCAAAGTCGATCATTTGGGAAATATCAATTCCATATTTTTTCTAGAAGGATACAAGGAATCACAATCCCAACAAAGCCGATGAAAAACTTATTATTCCTCTTCCTTTATATTAACAATAGTTGACTAACCATTATCCTCGTTGTCAACTCCTGTTGACATTTTTTGGATGATAGACTCCCTCATGGCTGACCCATTCCAGGGTTATCAATTCTTGACCTCGACATCTGGCATGTTTCATGAATTCTCATCTCTGCTGTGGCAGGAATCTATCGTCAGCGTCACCCGGAACGTACTGTACTTTAGCGGAGATTTTTTCATTATTTCGAGAGGTTCTTTGCAGAATATGAGGCCGGGAGTGGCGGCCAGATGCGGGGTATCGCCTTCATCGAGGAGCCAAAGGTTATCGATAAGATCATCCGATATCTTAAG
>CAZSPM010000606.1:0-1698 GCA_964608785.1 uncultured Eubacteriales bacterium | reverse complement strand
AAAGAAAAACTGTTTGAACCAATCCTTTCCCCCAAGAACTTTCGCCTTCGATTAAACCTTTTTCCTTATCCTTCACGGCTCCGCTTACAATCTCAGATGCACTGTATGTGGCTCGATTTATGAGTATCACAATAGGAATATTCTCAAATTGATCGTTACGACCCGCCCTCAATTCTCTATTATAATAACGCTTCCTTCCTCTGATTGAGACAATAAGAGCTCCCTTGGGAAGAAATTCATCCGAAAGCTCTAAAGACTGAGCGAATACCCCACCGCTGTTTCCCCTTAGGTCAAGAATAAGATTCTTCATCCCTTGTTTTTTTAAGGACATCATCTTATTCTCAAATTCTTTTGTTGTGGTTTCAGCAAAGTTTCGGATAAAAATGTATCCTATATCATCCTTAAGCATAAAAGAGTAGGGAACACTATAAAGGGGAATTTCTGCTCGGACGACTGTCAGATCCAGCGGTTTCTCCAGTCCTTCGCGAACAATTGTGATGTTTACCTTGGTGCCCTTAGGACCTCTCAACTTCTGTACGGCATCTATGCTGGATATGGGCTTTGTACTCTCCCCGTTGATGTGAGAAATAACATCCCCGGCCTGAAGCCCCAACCTGTAAGCCGGGGTTCCCTCAAGAGGGGAAATAACAACCAATCGATCTTCTTGTTTCTGAATCAATATGCCCAAACCGGAATATTTCCCCTTGTATTCTTCCTGGAGGCGCGTAAAATAACCAGGCTTTAGAAAATAGGAATGTGGATCAAGGGTTTGAAGCATCCCTCTTATAGAGGCATAAGCCAACTCCTCATGGTCTATTTCCTTGAAATAGTTATCCTCAATGATGGAAACCATGGCGGATATTTTCTTAAAAGATTGATTCCAGACGTCCTCAACCCTTGCAGGAAGAAGAATGAGCCCGATGACGAAAAAGATAATGAGAAATATCTTTCTTTTCATGGTGATGTCGTGGAACTGAAATATTACCAAAGCCTCGGAATATTGTAAAGCTCTTATTGACTTATGTATGCATCTCCATTTCCGTGACAGTTTCAAAAGCAGTCAGGCGAGCTGATGAGGAAATCATCCGGAGGGGAGCGGGCATGGTTCCTCGAAGAGGAGAGCGAGCCGAGGAATAAGGGGATTTTCCACGCTGGAGAAAATCCGCGGGCTGACGAATCAGCTTGCCTGACTGTTACTTCATCACGGTTCTAGAGATGATTCCTTGACTTATCTCAGTCAACAGGCTATATTTCCTTTTGCATTTCTCGTTTAATAAAAAGAAAGTCAAATGTTTGGAAATATAGGTGTTCCCGAATTACTCATCATTCTCGCTATTGCACTGCTCATCTTTGGTCCTAAAAAACTACCGGAAGTGGGAAGATCTATAGGAAGAGCTCTGAGAGAATTCAGAAAGACATCAGACGAAATAAAAGAGAAGATCGAAGAAGAGATTCAAGCCGATGATTTCAAAGAAATAAAAGAAGAGCTTGAAAAGGATATAGAAGAAGATGAGGAAGGCAAGAAAATCTCCTGATGAGATGACCTTCCTCGAACATCTCGACGACCTCAGAAAAAGGCTATTTTACTCCTTCATCGCGATTTTTGTTGCTACTATCGTTGCCTGGTTTTTTCACGAGAAGATTTATGAAATCCTGTCCCGTCCTGTCACCCAGTTTCTTCCAGAGGGAGAAAAATTA
>CAZSPM010000605.1:0-1701 GCA_964608785.1 uncultured Eubacteriales bacterium | reverse complement strand
CTTTCCGATGAGTACCAAGGTCAGACCTGCATTTCTCTGGCTGTATCTGAGGAAATTCTCAACAAGTTCCTGACATCCTTTGCCCGCTTCAATCCGGCCTGCGTACAGGATAAATGGCGGGTAGATTCCATGTTTTTCTCCAAAGAATGTACTTCCCGTGACTTGAGGCACCTCTACTCCCACTCCCACAATATCCTGATATTTATTTTCGAAAGAAAAAAGTTCCTCCAGCATCTTTTTCTCCGCTTCTGTGTTAAACATAAAAGCCTGAGGCGAAGAGAAAACCTCTTTCATAATATCAAGATGCAATGGCGGCTCATCATGGGCGGTGGGAACGAGCGTCGTTCTCTCTTTTAGGCTCTTCAGACCCCAGTAAGCGTTATAATAGAGATAAGTAAAAAAAATAAAAATATCATGGTCTTTCTCTTCCCTTTCCAGTGCTTTAACAAGAGCCGGGCAACACGGTCCCTGTTTCTCTAACCATTCAATCTCGTCTTTATGGGAATGCTTTTTGGAAAATATCCAATCAGAATATTTATTGAACGACTCAATATCCCTCTCTTTTACAACCTCATAACGTTTGATCAAAACGCCATTCAGAAGAGTCTCTCCAGGGGAATATTCATTCTTCCACGTGATATAATCCTTGGCCGTTGTGGTGTAAACAGTGCAATCATGGCCGGAATTTACGAGCTTTTCGGCAATCTGGCGGCAATGAAATTCTGAACCCCCTGTGACTTCCTTTCCATATCTCTGGACGATAAAGGCGACTCTCATTTTAAGCTTGCCCTACATTTCTTTTAAAATCTTGAGTAAGAATTTCTCCCGCTCCTCTTTTTTAAATTTATCCAACTGCAGACGCTGTCCTTCTATAATATTTTCCTTTAATTTCTTATTGTGAGCCACAATGTTCACAAGCTCTCCAATATAATCCACTTTTTTATTTCTCAGGAGCACTCCCCCTCCCCCCAGAGTGTAGGGAACCGCTGTACAATCATAGGCCACTACCGGAAGGTCAAAGACCAAGCTCTCTATGAAAGGCAATCCAAATCCTTCATGTTCACTCAATGAAAGAAATACATCAGAAACTCTGTAAAGGGAAAACAACTCTTCATCTGGAATATGCCCAGTAAAAAATATCTCTTCCGGGTTTAGGTAGAATTCATCTGCAAGGCGAACCAGACTCTGATAATATTTTGGCAGGGAGGAAGTTTTACCGACGACAATCAGCCTTACCAAAGGAGAGATATATTTTTTATAGTAGAATACGACCTTTATCAGATCGTCAATTTTTTTATTCGGAACAATCCGGCCGACAAAGAGAATATTTATCCGTTCGTCATCGTAAAGATCATACATAAAGCGGCTCATAGGCTTCTCGTATTTTTCAAAATCAACAAAGAGAGGAAAAAGCTCGGCATTCTTAAAGCCTATTTCAATAAGCTCCTGACGGTTAAATTCCGAATCTGCAACAGCTAGATCTACACAGGGAACCAATGACTCAAGCTCTTCTCGACCGAGACGAGAAATACGGACCATTTCCTCGCTGAAACCAGTAAAGAATTTCGCAGGAGTGATGTTGTGATATACGATGATTTTTCGGCTTGCGAGCCTCCAAAAAGCCTGGCTTAAAGGGGGAGGCAACGCAAAATGAATGGTGGGTATATCTGAAGAGAGACGGTCTGGCACAGATGCAGATTT
>CAZSPM010000604.1:0-1702 GCA_964608785.1 uncultured Eubacteriales bacterium | reverse complement strand
AAAAGTAGGAATACTCTTTAAAAAATAAATACTTGACAAGTGGTAACAAAGTGTCTATAATTATGAATGAGTATTCATTCATAATTTAACGAATACCTGCAGTGTTATAAATATAAATACTCCTTTTAGTCAGGCGTACAAAATGTTCCATAAAAAAATTATTGCCATCATCCAGTTTTTCATTTTTTGCTCACTATTTTTAGTGGTCATTATCATCTCCTCCAACCTTTCCTATGCATTCGACGAGCAAAACTGTTTAATTTGCCACAAATACAGGGGTTTAAGCTATATTGATGAGAACAATCAATTCAGGCTTCTCTACATCACCGAACCTACCTATTTAAACAGTCCTCATGCACTATCCAAGTGCGGAGACTGCCACCTTGACCTCGAGGGATTTCCTCATGAAACAGTTAAAGAGGTGGATTGCCTGACTGAATGCCATGTAAGGGAACCGTTTTCTGAACAATTCTTTTCCCATCAAAAATCAGCAGACTTTTTGAGTACGAGCGTTCATGCCAAAAGGGATAACGAGGACAACCTCAAGGAACACCAGGAAGACATGCCGGACTGCAAAGACTGCCACAATGACCCCTTATACCGCCCGTTCTATTACTTCAAGGCCGCCCATGCCGGTATTTCGAAAAGGGTACTGGGCCGCTGTCTGGTCTGTCACAACGATGAGATTTATGTAAGAAAATTCTACAGCCATTTTTCCTCCCGCATGCAAAAGCTGAGACCCCCCAACGAACTGGTTGAAATGTGCGCCAACTGTCATGGAGATGAAGAAATAATGCACCGCCACGATCTCCCGAATGCTATCCATTCCTACAGAGAAACGTACCATGGCAAAGCGGTTTTTTTTGGTGACGAGTGGACACCGGACTGTCTCGATTGCCATGTCAAGCCGGGAGAGTCCGTTCACTCCATGCATTCAAAGAACGATCCCCGGTCATCTGTTCATGAGGGAGAACGCAGCAACACCTGCTCAGCTCTCGACTGTCATCCGGGAGCTGATCCCAAGCTGGCTGAGTATAATCCCCATGCAGCACCGGATCTGGAGAGGAATCCTGTAGTGTTTTTCGTCGCCGTCTTTTTCTTTGTTCTCACTACAGGAACCTTTTCTTATCTCATGCTGATGACTGTGCTGGACATATTGAGAAGGTTATTCCCTCATGCTGCCCTCTTCCCTGAAAAAAGTGAGGATGAACAATAATGATCATTGAACCCAAAATCAAAGAAAAAGATGGCAGAAGGTTCTTTCTCCGCCTGACACTCAACCAGAGAGTCCAGCATATTGTGATGCTCATCTCTTTTAGCGCTCTTGTCATTACCGGTTTGCCGATGAAGTATTACAATACCACCTGGGGTGTAAAGCTTTATGCCCTGATGGGCGGAATCGAATGGGCACCCATCATTCATCGGATTGCAGCAATCGTTATCCTGGCAATCTTTTTTTACCACATAGGGTACTTCCTTGCGGTAGCCTGCACCTATTACCTCCGTCCTCTCATCAGGGAGGGACGTTTCACGCCTTTAAACGTCTTAAAAGCTCTCTTACGCATGCCTATGGTACCTAACCTGGAGGATGTAAGAGAAGGCAAGGAGATACTTCTCTACTTTTTCTTCATCAGCAACAAGAAACCAGTAATGCGGCGTTTTGGTATTAAAGAAAAACTGGGTTACTGGGCCGTCTTCTGGG
>CAZSPM010000603.1:0-1704 GCA_964608785.1 uncultured Eubacteriales bacterium | reverse complement strand
TTTTATAATGCTCAACTAAAGAAGAATCATGATAAAAAGTATAAACTTCCAATCCCACAAGTCCATTTTCTTTAAAAGTTATCAAATCTTCTTTTCTTGCCTGCTGAAAATATGCCCCGGCATGCGCAAGCACTGGAACACCTTCGGTCTTTGGAGCGACTTTGAGCACGTCTATCAAATTCAGGCTTTGTTTGGAAACATAGGCAGGCTTGCCTTCCATGAAATAATCCTTATAGAAAATGTAAGGAGCGAAGAGGCGATTCGTCCCTTCAAGATATTTCTTAAAAGCCGGGTTCTTTTTTTTCTCCTCCTTTTCAAGCAGAATCTGGGCAATCCTCACTCCTAAAGGAGGATTGGGCTTCGATTTTTTTTGAATCTCTTTCCAGCTTATATTAAACCCGATCTTCTTGAGTTTACGAACTCGCTCTTTGGCTTCTTTGTATCTGCTCTCCTTGACTCTATCGATTAAATCGAACACCGTCTTCTCTTCCCAGTCTATAAATGGAAGAAGAAGATGAAATTCTCGGTTTCCAAATTGTGTCGTAAGCTCAATGCTGGGTATAACCTCAACACCTGCCTTTATGCCGAGCTCGATAGCTTCCGGATAGGCAGCTACGGTATCATGATCGGCTATCGAAATAGCCTTTAGTTCTTTCTCTTTTGCCAGCTGAACAATATGGAAGGGCGAAAAATCTCCATCACTGCTTTTATTGGAGTGAATATGCAAATCGACTTTATAACTCATTCTCACCTGTCAAGATTCGATAGATTTTATGGTACATCTGTGAAGTCTGCTCGATGATTGAAGACGGCAAGGGAGGAGGGGGAGGAGTTATTTTATCCCATCCTGTAGTTTCCAGATAATCTCGAACAAATTGTTTATCCAAGCTAGGCTGAGATTGACCAGGAGAATAACTTTCCAGAGGCCAGAAACGAGAGGAATCAGGAGTAAAGATTTCATCGATAAGGATAAGCTCGTCTTGGTAAAGCCCAAACTCAAATTTTGTGTCGGCAATAATGATTTCTTTCGATAAAGCATAAGATGAGGCCTTCTGATAGAGTTCTAGGCTTACTTTTTTAATCTTTTGGGCAAGCTCCGCTCCAAGTAATTTTTGCATCTCTTCGAAAGAGATATTCAGATCATGTCCTTCATCAGCCTTTGTGGCAGGCGTAAAAATAATATCTTCCAGCCGATCTGACTCCCTTAAACCTGGGGGAAGTTTAACACCGCTTGTTTCTCCTGTTTTTCTGTAATCTCTCCAGCCAGAACCGCTGAGATATCCGCGGACAACGCATTCTACCGGAATTACCTCTGTTTTCTTAACCAGCATGGATCTTTTCTCTAGGATTTCTCTGTACTTATGAAGATCGGGAGGAAATTCCTCAATCTCGGCAGTAATGATATGATTGGGGCAAACATCAGAGGTGTACTCGAACCAATACTGAGAAAGCTGGCTGAGAACCTTTCCTTTATCCGGAATGAGAGCAGGCAGAACAAAATCAAAGGCTGAAATTCGGTCTGAGGCGACTATAAGGAGTTTCTCATCTAGCTCATAGACGTCTCTGACCTTTCCTTTTTTGTACAAATTAAGTTCAGGAATTTTTATTTCAGAAAATGCTTCTTGCATAGTAGATAGAGCATAAAAAAATTAAATTCAAAAAGCAACCAAAAAGGGGCCTGCCCCTTGTAAAAGAGGGGCCTGT
>CAZSPM010000602.1:0-1708 GCA_964608785.1 uncultured Eubacteriales bacterium | reverse complement strand
CAGGAATGGTTAAATGGAATTGAGGAAGAATAAAGTTATAAACCATACTCCAGCGGGAGAACCAGAAAAATTGGATAAGTCCCTTTTCATCAGTTTTTCTCTATTTCTCTTCATGTGTAGTTTCTCTATTGCTGCCGCTCAACTCTTTTTAGGTATTGCCGTACTCCTCAAGGTAGTCATTTCCCTTCGCCATAGTAGATATGAAATCCCAATTGAATACAGATCAATCCTCTTTCTTGTCGTGTTATTTATCCTTTGGGAGGCTCTGACATCAATAATTGGGGATAATCAGGTCAGGTCGTTAATCGATCTACGCGGGGAATGGCTTTTTTTCGCTATCCCTGTTACAATTTATCTATGTAAAATAAATGGTTTCCGTGAGAAATTGGTTACATCCCTGACTTCCGGGGTTCTTATTTTATCTATCTATGCATTGATCCAGAGTATAACCGGGATTGATTTCCCCGATGGATTTCTCCCAAATGAGAATGAAAGTGGGTACAGACTAGTCGGCTTTTTTTCGCATCCGCTTACATTTGGAAATTATATTGCCACTGCTTCAATCTTCATTACCGGATATACCGCTTTGAGGTATAAGTTTCTTGAAAGATGGAAACAATACCTTTTTCTTACTGCCACAATCCTTTCCCTGTCAGTTACTATTCTTTCCAACAGCCGGGGTCCTCTTTTAGCACTATTGATCGGGTTATTCGTCCTTGGTATTATGATTAAGAAAGCTCGTTACCCTGTCCTGATTTTAATTATTATAGCAATCTCCCGCCTTTTTCTTTTCCCACAGTTGGTAGACGAACAGATAGAGAGAACACAAATTGATTTTAACAAGAATAATCCATCCAGCCGCTTATTAATATGGAAAACCAGTCTAACAATAGTTAAGGAGCATCCTCTCTTTGGAGTAGGCCAGAGTAATTTTGGAAGAGAGTACAGTCTTGCCCTCCCTGAAGATATAAATGATCGTTATCGCAAAGGACATGCCCACAATGACCTGCTTCATATTGCCGCTATTTCAGGTCTCCCAGCTCTGGCTCTTTACCTTGGAATTTGGATAGTAATTTTGGGGAGGATCAAAAGAGTATGGTTATCTAAAAGAGAAGATAACCTGCTTCAAGCAGTCAGTTTTGGTGCGCTTTTGGGATCAATAGTATTTCTGGCAGCCTCTATGACTGAGACCCTGTTTGCCGATGAAGAAGTACGACAACTCCTGATGTTTATCTGGGGAATTGGTCTAGTTTCCTCAGGAAAAGAGACTCCAAAAACAGCACCGGTCAGAAAAACTACTTAGGGTTATCTTCAGTTGACTCCATAAGTTCAGATATGACTTTGTTCTCAAGAGGGAGTGACTCCAAACTCTCTTTTTTTTCTTTCAGACGCACTAAGTGTAGTTTACGAGTGTTATTATTATTAGATGATTTAAGATCAAAATCCTCAGGTGTGATTCCTTCCCAGTGCTCCAGAGATTTCATGAAATCATATTTAAACTCAAAGGAATTATCAATCAACCAGCGAGGAATAATGTGGGTGGAGGTTGCGGCTTTTTTTACTCGTACAGGATGAATTGGATTACTAATACCGGATTTGAGCTGGATCAGGTTAGCTATCGGCAGTAGCAACCATAATGGGAGCGGTGCAACTAGTGCTCTGCAGTTACACCTCTTTTTTATCGTCTCTACTAATTTTGAGAGTGGCT
>CAZSPM010000601.1:0-1713 GCA_964608785.1 uncultured Eubacteriales bacterium | reverse complement strand
ACTGGAGCGAAGACATTCCTGAATATTTTCCGATAATTACCCACACAAAATGGAAGAGAACCGATTTATAAAACCCACCTTTGAAAGATAAAAGTAACATGGCAATCTCATGAAAATAGAATAAATAGCGATATCAAGGGGAAAATGAGTTTGGATAGAAAGAGTTTCCTTAGAATAATCTCTGTTTTTCTCTTTATCGCAGGGCTCTTAGGCTATTTTTCAGCTCAACCCATCTATCCTAGACAGGAAGAAAGCTCTTTCCTTCCTCAAAGTGGTGTTGTGACGGCTGTCTATGACGGAGATACCCTTAAAGTCAAATTCAAAAGTGACAATGAGAGAAGGGTCAGACTCATAGGAATCAATGCACCGGAAATGGGTGACCTTCGGGAAGAAGTTCAATTTCGGGCGCACATGGCCAAGAGATTCGTTTTCTTCTACCTCTATCGCGAACGTGTCAAACTAACATACGAGTGGGAGCTCGAAGATAAATACGGCAGACTTCTTGCCTATGTCTGGACAGAGAAACAAGGGCTTTTTAACAAGTTCATCCTGAGTGAAGGCTTTGCATCTGTTTTTCATGGTTTCTCTTTCAGGTGTAAGCATGAGTTTATTGAAGCGGAACAGAAAGCACGCAGACTTAAAAAAGGATTGTGGAATGAGGGAGACTATCCATCAATTTCTGCGAGAGAAGCAAGCACACATATAGGCAGCCTTCTTACCGTTCAATATATCTGCATCAGAGTTCAGGCAAAAGGAAAATTTGTGTTCCTTTACTCTGGCGAGAATGAGTTTTCAGCCCTCATCCCTCGAGAAAGCCTCAACCTATTTCCTGACGTTAAATCCTATGGAGAAAAAGTTTTATCCGTGACCGGTTTTTTAGAAGAATATAAAGGAAATCCTCAGATTGTTGCTTTCTTTCCCCGTCAGATTATAATGAGTATGGAATAAAATGGAAGCAGGAAATCTCCTCTTTTACTTTTTCATCATTTTCACTTCTGCCAAGATTCTGGGAGAGCTCTGTGTCAGGTTGAGAATGCCTCCTATCATCGGGGAGTTGATGGCTGGAGTTCTCCTGGGAAATTATGTACTGGGAGTTATTGATAATTCAAATCATGTCTTAATGTCCTTTGCTGAGATCGGAGTGATTTTCCTGATGTTTCATGTGGGACTGGAAATCCGCGTCAAAGATCTTTTTGCTGTTGGGCGGACCGCCATTTTTGTCGGAATCCTCGGAGTGATATTCCCTCTTGTCCTGGGTTTTGCAAGCATGGTTCTGGTGGGCTATGAGCTTGTTGAAAGCCTATTCATCGCCACAGCTATTCTGGCCACAAGCGTCGGGATCTCCGTTAAAGTCTTGCAGGATATAGGCCTTATCAAGCACAAAGTCGCATATATTGTTTTGGGAGCGGCTGTATTGGATGATATTCTTGCCTTGATCGTTTTGGCTCTGGTTAAGGGTTTGGCAAAAGGCGAGTTTCAAACAATAGAGTTTTCTCTTTTGGTGCTGGAATCCATTGCTTTTGTTGGCTTTCTCACATGGTGGGGACCAAAGTTGGCCGCGAGGACACGGCGCTGGATCGAAAGATTGAATATTCCTGAAGGTCCTTTTGTTTTATCGGTCATCCTCTGTTTGGGCCTGGCTGAACTGGCTGATGTGATCGGCCTTGCGGCCATAATCGGCTCTTTCATGGCAGGGATAGTGATCGATGAGCT
>CAZSPM010000600.1:0-1714 GCA_964608785.1 uncultured Eubacteriales bacterium | reverse complement strand
GAATGTAAGAACACATTCACTATCTCCTTTTTTTTCTGCTGATAAAATCGCTGTAAGAATCTCTTATAAGTCATTATTGACCAAGGAGAAGCCCTTTAATGTTTTTATCGAACGTCCTGTCCTGAGAATCTATGAAGACTATCCAAGAAGGAAAAAAGAAGAAAAGACAAGATTCCGTATCGCACTTCCTTTTGCGATAGAGAAAGGAGCGGTGAAAGGAGGGCAACTTTATTTCTGGGGAAAAGATTTTAATTTTCAATCCAAGGGTGTAAAGGCACTTTTTGTTCTCAATAAAGACCGTTTTTCTTTTCAAGCCGAAACTGAAGAGAATATCCTCTCTTCGGCCTCGGTCAAGAGGCCGATCGAAGCGGAAATCAGCCTTTCAATCGAGGGCAGCGAGAAAGAAATCAAGGTTAAGAAGATAAGGATTAATGGTCCCGATTTCATCCTTAAAGCGGAGGGCACCCTGCTCGAACCTATGGATCCCGAGTTTTCCCTGGAAACTTCTCTTAAGGTCAGAACAGGATTACTCGTAGATTTATTCAGCCTTCCTTTTGATTGGGAAGGTAAGGCTGAGGGAAAGGGAATTTTCACTAGAAAGGACGGAGCACTTGTTTTTAAGTCCGACTTTTCGAGCACTAGCCTTGTCTTGAATAAAACGCCGATGGGAAATGTCGAGGGAAAACTCGAATATACCCAGGGGGCTGGCGGCACTGTGGAGTTCAACATCTATAGGAGTCGATTGCCAAGAGAATTCTTGAGAATTCATTTTAAAGGCAAGGGGGCAGAGGGGATTGCCCAAGGCTTTCATCTGGAGCCAATAATAAATTATGTTTCTTTGCCATGGCCTATCGCATCGCCAGTATGGGGAAGTTTCAGTATTGACGAAGAGGAGCTTCGAGCAGAAGCAGAATTCAGGGATAGGAACCTCCAAGCTCAGAAGGAAAAGTATCCTTTCCAAGGAATTGTCAAGCTTGACTGGGACAGGAAGAACAAGTTTACTTTTTCTTCTCAAAATCTCTTATCGAGTTTTGCTGATGTTGAGGTAAAGGGAGAAGTAAACATTGGGCAGGATGTTGAATTATTCATAAAAGGTCGGGTTATAGATCTGAAAGAAGCCAGACGATTTACATCGATCATCCTTGAAAAAAAGTTTCCTTTTCCTGAGATAAGAGGCACAGGCCGGACAGAACTTCGGATCTTTGGCGATTATGTTTCTCCTCAGATTAATGCAGAATTTTCTCTATCGCCCGGGGGATTTGATAGCTTTGATGCTCTTTCGGTGGAAGGGAAAGCGGACCTAGTCAATAACGAATTTTTGGGAAGATTCAAGATAAAGGATCCTTTTTTTAAGGGGAATATTAGCCTTCATTCCAATCAGGAGAGAACAAAAGCAAACATATGGCTTGATCGAGGGCTGGTAGAAAAGATTCTTCCGGCTCTGGATTTAGGCATTGATCTTCCCCTTCAAGGTGAGGGTTCAGGAAACTTCGAATTCAGGCAGACAGAGGAAGATATTCAGTTTAAAGGTTCTTTTTCCAGTCCCTTGTTGAAATTCGGAAAGCAGAACCTCAGTGCGGTTAGAGGGAAGCTAGAATGGCTGGGGGATTCCTTCTCGTTCCCTGAGATTCAGTTCAATTTGCATGGAGGGAAAATAGGAGGATATGCCCATGTTCGTCCTTCGAACCAAGATTTCGACATCAATCTTGGGGGG
>CAZSPM010000599.1:0-1719 GCA_964608785.1 uncultured Eubacteriales bacterium | reverse complement strand
TCTTAAATCCGACCTCCCGTGGGGGTACTCTGATCATACGGAAGACTGTCTTGCTCCATTGATTGCAGTGGGAATGGGGGCGGTATTGGTGGAGAAGCACTTTACCCTGGATAAGTCTCAGAGTTTTGGCGACCATTCTCTTTCTGCAGAGCCGCTGGAGTTTGAGAAGATGGTGGAAGATATCCGAAGGGTAGAAAAGAGCCTGGGGGAATACGGGAAAGTGATCTCCTCCGAGGAGCAGGAGATGCGCAAAAATGCCCGCCGCAGCCTTGCTGCGAAGGAAGATATTAAGAAGGGACAATGTATCACTCAAGATTGCATCATATCTCTTCGCCCTGGCACAGGGATCTCTCCCCTGGAATATCGAAAAATTCTAGGTAAAAAGAGCCTTCGCAGTCTTAAAAAGGGGACCATCATTCAACGAGGGGACATAGAGTGAGTAGTGTTGCTCGCAGAAAACCTGCGAATCTCTCATCCACGATAACACACCTTAGAAAAGGCGGCTCCTTTTTACTTTTTGTCTATCATGCAAGTCATCTCTCACTTATGAAGACACTCCTTATGAAGGTAAAGGGGATTAAAGATGTGCAGGTAAAGGTGATTGCGCTCAATTACCATCTTTCTTTCTTACTGAAATCAGAGGATATCCCTCATCATTATATCGAGGATGTTGTCCCCAGGGAACTCTACCGGGGCCTCTACAGTAAAGCACTCTCCTTGGCAGAAGACTGGTACCGTTTCCCTTCTCACTTCGAATTGGGTGATCCGACAGAAGTGGAAGGCTATTCAATGGGTTCGGTAATTCAATCTGAAATGAATAAGGTTTTTGGGGGCTTAATTCAAAGCATTCAAAATGTGAAATATCTTCTGGAAAAAGAAGATCCAAAAGGCGTTATTGTTTTTCATTCAAGGAAAAGAAAGAAAAAAATCCTCCTGAAAGAAGATGAGGACTATCATGTCCGGATTCTGGAGAGCGAGGCAGAAAAAAAGGGAATACATTGCTTTTCTATTCCTCTTTCCTGGAGTGGGGAATTAAGGAAAAACATCAAATATTTTTTTAAAAGATATTTTGGTGTGCAAAATATTTCTTTTAGGTGGGGTGGTAAGAAACGTCAGCTACAGCTCCCTTTTTTCCTGCTTTTTTTTCTTAAAAAGGTCTATTTCCTCTATTGTGGTGCTGCAGCTGATCTCCTGTTACGCAGAGAGGAGAATGCGCAGAAACACGGTGCTGCTAAACGGGTATTGATTGCCAGCCCAAGTGCACTAAATTATATAGGATTAGGAATTATTGATAAAATAGATGCCGAGGGTAAAGGAAGATCGTTCGTCCTGAATGAGAATGGAGAGATGAAAAGATCAAGAAGATTTCACTCGATTACTCCTTCACCTTTCTTTCTGTTAAAGTATATAATGAGATGGGTAAAGAACAAAAGGTGTTTCAGAGGAAGATACCAGCAATTTCTGTCTCAGTCACAGGAAAGGAAGAACTTCAGGTGTGAGGGGTATGAAGTGGAGAAGGTCCTGCAGGATCTTTTTCACTATCTTTTTTTTAGAAAATTCCCTTTCTTATTATTTCGCTGTCAATGGTTACAGGGATATATTGCGACCATGAAACCCGGCATTATTGTGACCCATGCTGATACCACCGAAGGTGAAAAGATTGTTGTAAAAGTGGGGACAAGCTTTTCCATTCCTACCTTGGTTATTGAACATGGGACT
>CAZSPM010000598.1:0-1723 GCA_964608785.1 uncultured Eubacteriales bacterium | reverse complement strand
ATTGAAAATCTCCTTGGAGAAATCGAAAAAACTCTCTCTTTCTATAAAGCCGGAGAACAAAGAGAGTCAAAGGTCGATCATATATTTCTGAGCGGAGGGCTTTCCAACTTGAAGGATCTGCCGCTTTTCTTCGAACAAAGATTCAAAATTAAGACAGAATTATTCAATCCATTCAATGGTATTTCTTTCAACGAAAAAAAATTAGATTCCATTTATTTTCAAGAAATGGCTGCTTCCTTTGGAGTAGCAACAGGATTGGCTACCGGAAGAATGGAGAAATAAACCATGATCAGAATCAATCTATTAAAACCAGAAAAGAAAGACCTGAAAGAAGTTTCGGCCGTTCCTATCGAGGAAGTCAAAAAGGCGAAAAAGCAGCTTAACGTTCAACAGCTTTCCCTTCTTGGTCTAATAGTAGTTCTTGCTCTCTTTTTCATAACTCAAAGAAACTCCTTAAAAAAAGAAAACAACCTCCTGAGGATTTCTCAGGAAGAAAAGAACAAGCTTCAGGACGTCTCCACAAAACTCAAAAAATTAAGAAGACAAAAAGAAACTTTTGAGAGGAAACTCAATCTGATCAATGAGTTGAAAGATCACCAAGCAGTCGCTGTTAATATAATGGGCGAATTAAGCAAAAATATACCCGAATGGGTATGGTTAACAGAAATAACTTATCGCTCCAAAAAAGTGCAGCTAAAGGGAAGAGCACTCTCCAATAATCTCATCGCAGATTATATTGCCAATCTGGAGAACAGCAAGTATTTTGAAAAAGTCAACCTTATCTCTTCCTCTCTGAAATCGACGAGGAACAACCAATTTTTGGAATACTCCCTCACAGCAAATGTTGTTCTTCCCACTACTCCTGCCGCAACACCAAAAAAAGCAACAAAAAAGGTGAAAAAATGAAAGATTGGCCCTGGTATGGCCACGTTGTTCTGGCTGCGATTATCTTCGGACTTGTCTATATGGTCTATTTCAAGCCTAAAGGAGCCGAGGTGGCCAGGATTAAGGCCGAAAGAATACGAATCGCCGATGAGGTGTCGACACTGCGAGTGAAAAAAAAGGAATTGAATAAGATAGAAAAAGATATAAAAATCCTGACCGCCACTTTAAAAGACCTTGAAGCCATCATACCTCAGAAGAGAGAGATAGCCAGCATCCTACAAAGAATCCAGCAGCTCGCCTTGGATTCCCGTCTCACCATTAGAAATTTTGCTCCCAAAGGGGAAGTGGACCAGGTCTTTTATTCAGAATGGCCGATCCCTATACAGATAACCGGAAGTTTCCATAATCTGGGGAGGCTATTCGACCGTTTGAGTCGATTCTCACGGCTCTTCAATGTCGAGCGCTTTACTATAAAAGCCTTAAGAGGACAATCTGAAGCCTCAACAATCTCTGCAAACTTCACAGCCAAAACATACATATTCCGCGAGGAAGTTCTGGAGAAAAAAAAGAAAAAGAAAAAACGACGATGATGATGAAAAAAGCAATCTCTCTTTTTCTTTTAGCCCTGCTGCTCTGTATGAGCACACAAGCCCTCTCGCCTCAGGAAAAAAAGAAGATAAGTTTGCCAAGGCAGGGCTAACCCCCGTCAAGAGCGAGCTGGTGGATGCGCCGTATGTCCAAGAGTTTCCTTTTGTTTTGGAATGCAGCGTTATCCATACCATTGAAATAGGGCTGCACACACAATTTATCGGCGAGATTAAAGACATCAAAGTTGAGG
>CAZSPM010000597.1:0-1723 GCA_964608785.1 uncultured Eubacteriales bacterium | reverse complement strand
TAGTGAGTATTATTGCTTCAATCTGGGGCTTTGTCGATGGTTTCATCTGCGGCTGGTTTCTTGCTCTCTTTTACAATCTATTTGTTAAGTAAAGATAAAGATCTCATATTGTGGGATGCTCACAGCTTTACCTGAGAGATATTTAATATTTTTTTAGATCCAGGCTGGTCTGAAGCATGAAATACTCTCACTCTATGTTATATTCTTGCTATAAGGCATTATTCCGGAAAAGCGAGAGACTGGAATTTTAAAGAGATTATATGTTATATAATGCAATATTCAAATTGAAAAAAATTTATTCCCTTCTATTGTTGAGCGCAAGCATAATCGCCTCTTTGTTTGGTGTATTCCTGTTTATTTTTCTCTTCGTTCTTGACTTCAATGTCTACTGGCTAATACTTTCGCCAATCATTTTCTCCCTCTATCAAGCACCGGCTGTTTACTTGTTCTGGCTTTGGAAAAGAATGAGACAATAAAATGCGGAGTTGGCGAACATTTATCATAATCTTTGCCCTAGTCGTTTTTATCCTGATCTTCCAATTTTTTAAGCCTGATGGATTAAACCAACAAGGCCAAGGGGCTCTTTCCATCTTTGCCCTCTGTTTGATTTTATGGGTGACCGACGTTATCCCCTTGGCTGTCACCAGTCTCCTGGCGATCGTCCTCCTTCCTCTTTTGGGGGTCTTGGATGCAAAAACAGCCTTTTCTCTTTTCGGTAATCGGGCTGTTTTTTTCATCCTAGGGGCATTCATCCTTGCAGCGGCTCTTATGAAATCAGGACTGAGTACTCGGTTGGCTCTTTTTCTCCTCACAAGAATCAGAAAAACCCCTCAGTCCCTCCTGCTCGGGGTGCTTTTCTCCTCAGCCTTCCTGGCTTTCTGGATGCCTGCCCACGCTGTAGCTGCGATCATGTTTCCTATCATTCTAGAGATTGCTCACAGCCTGAATCTCAAACCTAAAACAGGCTCTTACGGAAAAGCTTTGTTTTTATCTCTTGCCTGGGGAGCCGTCATCGGAGGAGTGGCAACATTTCTAGGTGGAGCTCGAAATCCACTGGCCATTGGAATGCTTTGGGAAGAGTTCGGATTAAGGATTGGCTTTTTAGAGTGGATTATCGCCGTAGTGCCCATAGTTTTAATCATGCTGCTTTTTGCCTATGCTGTCATACGAATATTCTTTAGAATAGATGTAGAGAACATCACTTCAGCCGAAGAAAGACTCCAAGACAAAATAGCCGAGCTGGGAAAGATAACTAGAAAAGAAAAGGCTGTTGGCTTCATCATGGCCATCACTATAATGTGTTGGATGAGTCTCTCCAACACAGTAGGTCTAGCGAACATTGCCATCCTCTCTGCTATTTCACTCTTTGTTTTTAACATTGTCCCTTGGAAAGAAATCGAGGAATATGTCAACTGGGGAATCATATTGATGTATGGAGGAGCCATTGCTCTCGGCTTTGCCCTTGACCATACCCAAGCCGCCCAATGGCTAGCCCAGCATGCTCTCTCATCCTTTAAACTCACTCCATTTGGCTTCATTATCCTCATTACTTTAGTAGCTAAATTTCTGACCGAGGGAATCAGCAATGCAGCGGCTGTAGCCATTCTTCTGCCGCTAGGATTCGGACTCGCTCAATCCTATGACATCAGCCCTATCATAATAGTCTATGCAGTTGCTGTGCCAGCGGGTTTGGCTTTCAGCCTTCCTATGGGAACTCCTCCGA
>CAZSPM010000596.1:0-1727 GCA_964608785.1 uncultured Eubacteriales bacterium | reverse complement strand
CTTAATAGAGTGTGATCGCTTTGTAATGTCGCATGTGTGATAGATGATAAACGTTATACCTTCGGGGGAACGGGCGACAACCTGTCCAAAAGGGTCAACAACAAAAGATTCTCCTGCAAAATGATCCACCTCTTCTCTTCCCACACGATTGACAAGCGCGGCAAAATAGCCATTCTGAAAGGCAGCCACCTGGAGTTCTGCCTCAAAAATTCCCTCGGGCCACTCCCCTAAAGTTCCCGCTTGAGGAACGACAACAATCTCGGCTCCTTTCAAACCTAGGTTTCTCATGTACTCTGGATAATGACGATCATAACAGATAGCCACTCCTATTTTTCCTATCTTGGTTTCATAGACAAAGCTCTGATTATCCCCGGGTGTATAATACCCCTTCTCATGAAATCCAGGCTCCTCTGCTATATGCACCATGCGTGTAATGCCAAGAATCCTTCCATCCGCATCGATTACAGGAGAGGCATCATATCTCTTCTCTCCATCTCTCTCAAAAAGATTCAGGACAACAACAACTCCATGCTCCTTGGCGAGAGCGGAAAATTTATCTGTTGTGGAGCCTGGTATGGATTCAGCTTTTTCTAAAGATTCCAGTGTTGATGGAATTTGAGGCAAAAATGGTAAAAATGCCAATTCTGCAAAAGCAATCAATTCTGCGCCAGCATCTACAGCTTGATAAAAGCCCTCTACTCCCCTATCTAGATTTTCCTTGTAATCTTTAGTGGCATGTTGTTGGATCAGAGCGATTCTCATATCTGTTCTCCCTATCTAACTTATTTCTCGATTTCCTGAATAATTCACAAAAATTCGTGAATAACCCAGGCTTATTTGCTTTTATTGAAAACCTCGATAGCTTCCTCTGGAGACTTGCTTTCATGAACAACTGCTCGTATGGCTTTTATCATAGCTATTGGGTGTGGAGACTGCCAGATATTCCTTCCCATATCTACTCCTGTTGCCCCTTTTTTGACTGCATCATGGGCGAGCTTCATGGCATCGAGTCTAGTTTCCAATTTTGGCCCTCCAGCGATAACAACAGGAACTGGACAACTCTCCACGACTTTATCGAAGTCTTCGCAGTAATATGTCTTAACAAAGCTTGCACCTAATTCAGATGCAATACGGCAGGACAGGGAGATGAAACGGAAATCTCTCTTTCCTAATTCCTTGCCCACAGCGGTAACTGCCAGAACAGGTATTCCATATTCCTGCCCTTTATCCACAAGAGAAGCCAGATTAGTCAAGGTTTGATGCTCGTAATCAGTGCCGACAAAGATGGAAAGGGCAACAGCAGCGACATTCAATCGAACGGCCTCTTCCATGGATGTTGTAATTTCTTCGTTCGCCAGGTCTTTTCCAATAATACTCGTTCCTCCTGAAACCCTGAGGACAATGGGGACAGAGGACTCAGGATTGACTGAGGTTCGCAGGATTCCCCGTGTCAACATCAAGGCGTCAGCAAAAGGCAACAGGGGCTCGATTGTTTGTCGGGCATTTTCCAATTTTGTCGTGGGGCCCAAAAAGTAACCATGGTCAACAGCTAACATCACCGTATGGTTTGTATCAGGCTTAATTATTTGAGATAAACGATTTTTTATTCCCCAATCCATTCTCTTCCTCCTATATTTTAATGATTTTTATTTCTGTGGTTCTATGATTACTTTTATGGAGTTTTGGGCTCTGGCCACTATCTGAAACGCTCGTACGGTGTAGGGGAG
>CAZSPM010000595.1:0-1733 GCA_964608785.1 uncultured Eubacteriales bacterium | reverse complement strand
GCAGGAATGACGTTATTCCACTATACTCTGGATTCCTGTGGAGCCTGTGCCTGCGAAAGCAGGCGCAGGAATGACAGAAAGTTATTCAAGCCTGACCCCAATGCTATTTACATAAAAGAGGGAAGTTGATATCTTTGATAGGGAAATGATCAATTACATCCAGCTCTACAGGATAAGAAAAAAAGTTAAAAAAATCCTGAAAGATAAAATTTTTGAGGGAGAATTAGCGACCACAGAGACTTCCTGCCTTGGCTGTGTCGCTGACGATATAAGCTGGGAAATCTATTATTTAATGAAAGAAAGTAAAAGCGAAAAAGGCGACGAAGACTAAACAGCAATCCTGGCTTTTTATCGTTTCCCGAATCTAATCTTTCCCCTTCTCCGCCTTAGCTTTGCGCTGAATACTGTCTGATTTCTTTCCTCTTTTTTCTTTTCTTATTCTTTCTTTAAGAGATTTCCACCAATCAATTCTTTTTTTTATCTCTTTTTCCAATCCAAGCTTTCCAGGCACATAATATCTTCTGCCTTTAAACTTCTTCGGGAGTGTCTCCATATCTGAAGTAGAATAAGCAAAATCATGGGCATAGGCATAATTTTTCCCGTATTCCAGATCCTTCATCAAACGCGTAACAGGATTTCTTAAATGGAGAGGGACGGGTTCAAAAGGACTTTTTTCCACATCTTTCATGGCTTTGGAAAAAGCCACATAGGCCCGGTTGCTTTTAGGGGCTGAAGCGAGATAGATGACTGCCTCAGCAAGTGCCAGTTCTCCCTCTGGAGAACCAATAAAATCATAGGCTTCTTTGGAACTGAGGGCGATGGAAAGCGCTTCTGGATCGGCAAGCCCGATGTCTTCTGATGCGAACCGCACTAGCCTACGGGCAATATAAAGGGGGTCTTCTCCTGCAGCAAGCATTCTTGCTAACCAGTAAAGGGAGGCATCAACATCGCTGTTTCTCAGGCTTTTATGAAGGGCAGAGATGAGGTTGAAATGCTCCTCTCCTTTCTTGTCATAGAGAAGGATTCTCTTCTGCAAGGCTTCCTTGACCTCCTCAGCAGTTATCCGACCATCTTTCTCTAGGCTAGCTGAAATTTCAAGAGTGTTAAGGGCTCTACGGGCATCTCCATTGGCATAGTCGATAATCATCTGCTGGGCCTGTTCTTCAAGGTTGATGTGGAAATTCCCTAGCCCGTCTTTCTCATTGGCCAAAGTTTCTCTTATGATGCGGATTAGTACTTCCTCAGATAAGGGATTGAGAACTAGAACCTTCATCCGCGAAAGCAGGGGGGCAATGACTTCAAAAGATGGATTTTCTGTCGTTGAGCCGAAAAGAATGATATCTCCTCTCTCTACGTAAGGTAAGAAAGCGCCCTGCTGGGCCTTGTTGAATCTATGGATTTCATCGATAAAAAGAACTGTGGGTTGCCCGTACAGTTTCTTATGGCTTTCTGCTTTGGCCATGACTTCCTTGACTTCTTTGATACCCGAAAGGACAGCGCTAAAAAAAAGACAGGGGAAATCAAAGTATTTGGCAAGAATATACCCCAATGTTGTCTTACCTGAGCCAGGAGGACCCCAAAAGATGATAGAGACAAGATGTTCAGCCTCGATGAGCTGGGTGAGAATCTTCCCCTCTCCGATCAAGTGCTCCTGACCATAGAAAGAGTCTAAAGCTTTGGGTCGCATCCTCTCTGCCAAGTTTGATATTATCAAAAATACTGGCATTAAAGAG
>CAZSPM010000594.1:0-1734 GCA_964608785.1 uncultured Eubacteriales bacterium | reverse complement strand
TTCCCCGGTGACGGTTAATAATCCCGTAGGAAACACTCATCCCTAGTCCTGTCGATTGTACCCCCTTGGTGGTAAAGAAGGGATCAAAGACCCTGTCTTTTACAGCTTCAGGGATACCTGTGCCGTTATCCTCAAGTGTTGTAGAAATGCTGCCATCATCTTTAAAGGTCTTGATCTTAATGTTCCCACCTTTGGGCATAGCATCTATGGCATTGTTGATTAGATTGGTAAACACTTCTCTTAGTTCTGAAGCAATTCCTGCCGCAGGAGGAAGTGGGGAAAGCTCTTTCTTAATTTTAATTTTTATACCTTTAGACTGAGCTTCGTCTTTCCATCGCACTTTGACAAAATCCAGAGCGGTTTCTATAATTTCATTTATGTCAACAGCTGTATGATATTTATCTTCATCCCTCCTCCGGGAGAATTCCTGAATTCTCCTCACAGTTTCGGCGCCATCTAAGGAAGCTTGCTCAATAATTTCCAGACTTTTATTCAGGTTATTCACCAATTTTCTTCTTTCCTGTTTTCCCGGTATTTTTTCCAGGTCCATCTTCATCTTCACTATCTGGACTCTGCCCAGTATAGCGGCTAGCACGTTGTTAAAATCATGGGCCACTCCTCCCGCCAGTTCTCCCAGTGACCTCAGTTTTTCTGATTGGAGGAGCGTATGCTGCATCTCTTTCCTGTCGGTAACATCTCTTATAATGGCCACTCCAGCGATATAATCCCCCTGATCATTCTTAATCATAGAGAGACTATATTCTACATCCATGATTTTGCCATCTTTTGTTTCGTGCTTCGACTCACAGAAGACATAACCTCTTTCATAAAGTTCTCCCGTCTTTTCGAGAAGCACTTTCCTTAAATTATTGTCATCGATTGTGAGTTCGGAAGCGTGTTTGCCAATCAGTTCTTCTTTGCTGAACTTGCACATATTTTCTATAGCAGTATTGGCAGAGGTAATAACGCCCTTTTCATCAACAATTGCGATCCCATCCCTGCTGCCCTCTATAACGTTTTCCAGGAAATCTCTTGATTCCTTAGCCTCCCTCTCGATTATTCTTCTTTCGGTGATGTCTCTGCATATACAGATTGCCCCTATTTTCTCCCCTTGCTTGTTGTAGATATTCGCCATGGTGCTCTCAAAAGGAATGATTTTCCCGTCGTTGCGAAGGTAATAACTCTCCCAGTTGGCTACTTTATCCTCCTTGAATAGTTTATTTGCGAGATCGATTCCATTACTAATGAACTCCTCTTTTATTTCTACCATTTCTCCTGTGGTAGATTCATACATCCCCTCCGCGTACGGTGTAAATTCCGATATATGTTTCCCTGCTGCCTCATTCTCATCATAACCAGTCATTCTCGAAAAAGATTTATTGGCTCTGGTAATATATCCCCTGTTGTCGGAGAGAATAATAGCATCTATTGAACTTTCTATTAGATTGTCCAGGCTTTCTTTTGTTTTTATTAGTTCTTCTTCCGCCTTCTTCCGTTCGGTGATGTCTCTACATATACCGATTGCCCCGATTTTCTCCCTTTGCTTGTTGTACACATATGCTATGGTGCTCTCAATAGGAACTATTTTCCCGTCTTTGCGAAGGTAATAGCTTTCCCAGTTGGTTATTTTCTCCTCCGCAAACAGTGTGTTCCCTGCAAGCTCCATCGCATTACTGATAAACTCCTCTTTTATTTCTACCATTTCTCCTGTGGTAGATTCATACATCCCCTCCG
>CAZSPM010000593.1:0-1734 GCA_964608785.1 uncultured Eubacteriales bacterium | reverse complement strand
CCCGGGCTCGTTTTAAAGATCTGCTCATTATGAGGCTTGAATAAAAAATCCGCAAAATATATGATTAAAAGGACAAAAAATGCATGAATATTGGGGTAAGCATGGAGATCAAAGAAAAAAAAGAATTAGAAGTCACTGTTGATAAACGTCATATTGTTTCCATCGGTGAGCGGCTCTACACAGAGAGCGTTGAGCTCCTCCGTGAAATGGTCAATAATGCCTATGACGCGGACGCTACAAAAGTCCATGTGGAAATCTCTACGGAGAGAATTGCCATCAGGGATAATGGTTCAGGGATGGATTTGGAAGGGCTCAAACAGTATTTCATCATTGGCTCTGATGAAAAAATCATTCATTCCCGCTCCCCTAAATTTGGCAGAGTAAGAATCGGTCAATTCGGCATTGGAAAATTTGCCTCATTGGCCGCTGCTTCCCGTTTCGAAATCATAACCCAGCATAAAGATTTTGCAGCTAGGGTGGTCTTTGACAAAAATGACTGGCAGAAGGCAAAGGACAAGTGGCATATCCCTTGCGAAATTCTCGTTCCCGATCCTGAAAGAGGAGACGGAACGACTGTCATCCTCTCCGAACTTTCCAGGTCTTTTGAGGTGGAGGATGTGGAAAAAAAGTTGATGGAGGGTGTTCCCTTAAGAGCTCCCGACTTTTCTGTCTATCTAAACAGACGCCGGCTTTATCCCCGGAGTTTCATCGGGCACAGAATTCCCATTTTGGAAGGCTCAAAATACGGATCAGTTTCAGGAGAAATCATCATTACTCCAAAATCCAAAGCTTCTCCGAAAGACCTGGGCATTGACATCAAGGTCAAAGGAGTGACAGTAAAAAAAGACCTTTTCGGGATGGAGACATGGGGAAAAGTTGTAACCAGAATAAAAGGAGAAATTAGTGCTGACTTTCTTCCTATTACTTCAGACCGTACAAATTTTATAACCGATTCGGAAGAATATCAGGAATTTCTTAAGGTTATGGAAAAGATTGTCTATATCATAAAGAAGACATTAGGAAAGGAAGCAGACCGCAGAGACGAGAGAAAGGCAGGTCGTGCCGTTAAAGAAGCTCTTCAGAGAATCCACAAAGCTTTGGCTCAGAATCCAGATCTTTCTCCCTTTGGTCCTATTCCTTACGGAGAAGAGGAGGGAATCGGGGGTGGAGGAGCTGTCACTGGAGAAGTGAAGAAGAAAGAGGAAAAAGAATCTGATATCAAGCCAGAGTCGGCAGCACTAAAGCCAAAAGCACCGAGGAAGAAAAAGAGGCGTCATCCTCTGGTAAAAAGAATCACTCCAAACGCTATTGTACGCAGGATGCGAATGGGAGAGAGCAGTGTCTCTGTTTGCCTTGATTTTTTCGGTGAGTCAGGACCTGAGTGTTTTTCAGAAGGAAATGTAGTCTATATAAACCGCGACCATGCTCTGTATAGAAGAGAATCCAAAAGAGCTGTAACTTACACCATGTATATTGGACGGCTTATAACCCAGGAGATTTCCATTATGAAAGAGACTAAAAGTGCCCGGGTGGCATTCAATCGCCAGAGCAAGCTCCTCAAAGACGCATTTGCCGGGGAATAAGATTTAACGTTAACTAATCGGGCTTTACTGAAAAGATATTCACCGGTTAGGCCAGGGATCTTTTGGTATTTCAAATATTCCGGGCTTCCTTTGATAATCCTTTCTTATGTTTATAAATATTTTATTATTCTGTTAATTGTTTCAAATGCGT
>CAZSPM010000592.1:0-1734 GCA_964608785.1 uncultured Eubacteriales bacterium | reverse complement strand
TTGAATCACCTGGAATTGGACATTTTCTCAAATCGATTATGATATAATTGTATTGGAGGAAATTATTATGACAAAAAAAAAGAAGTCCTTTTCTGCAGAAAAAAAAGTTCGGATTCTGCGCCGCCATCTGCTGGATAAAATTCCAGTCTCGGATCTTTGTGATGAGTATGGAATTAATCCAGTCACTTTCTATCGATGGCAAAAAACTTTTTTCGAGAAAGGTTCCGCTGCATTCGAAAACCAGGAGAATGGGAAGACTCGCAAACTGGAGGCAAAGATCTCAGGTCAAGCTAAAAAGCTCGCCAAGAAAGATGAAATCATTGCCGAAATCATGGAATCTCATGTGGATCTAAAAAAAAAACTTGGCCCAAATTAAATGAGTCCTGGACAGAGCCAGATATTCGCGACGAGGTAGTTGATTACGTTCGCTATTGGTCCGACAGAACGAAAATCCCAGCCACCCGCTTGATTCGCTGGATAGGGATCAATAGAAGCAAATATTACGATTGGCGAAAACGTTATGGCAAAGTCAACGAGCACAATGCCCAAGTTCCCCGTGATTTCTGGCTTGAGACCTGGGAGAAAGAGGCCATTGTGGCATATTATCTCAAACACTCCCGTGAAGGGTATCGGAGGCTAACTTACATGATGATTGATTCTGATGTAGTTGCGGTCAGCCCCAGTAGTGTTTATCGGGTTCTAAAGGCCCAGGGCCTGATCGATCGTTTTAAGGGAAAATCTTCTTCCAAGGGGAAAGGCTTTCAACATCCTCTTAAGCCGCATGAACATTGGCATACAGATATTTGCTACATAAACATATGTGGAACGTTCTACTATCTATGCGGTGTTTTGGACGGATATAGCCGCTATATCATCCATTGGGAGATTCGCGAATCCATGACAGAAAAAGACGTTGAGACAATCATACAAAGGGCCTGCGAAAAATTTGATAACGCCCGCCCAAGGATTATTTCGGACAATGGACCTCAGTTTGTGGCCCGAGATTTCAAAGAATTCATACGAGTGAGCGGAATGACTCACGTCAGAACCTCACCATACTATCCCCAAAGCAATGGGAAGTATGAACGGTGGAATAAATCCTTAAAATCCGAGTGTATTCGCCCAAGAACTCCCCTTTCATTAGAGGAGGCCAGGCGGGTGGTGAGCGAGTTTGTAGAGTATTACAATGATAAACGGCTTCACAGTGGAATTGGTTATGTCTCTCCCAAAGACAAGCTGGCGGGCCGGGCGGATCAAATTCACCAGGACCGTGATCGGAAGCTGGAAGCAGCTCGTGAAGAACGCAAGATCAAGAGACAACAAAAAAAAATGGCCTAAGACTGTTGACATGAGAAAAGGAGGTGATATTTTATGAGAGGCCGGTGAAACGGAAGTAAAGATGCTGGAGAGCTCTTTACCAGGCATAGCCGGTTGGAATGCGACGAATACTACATTCAGTGGAAGGGATCACAGTGTTTCTTGTTGTTATAAGCGCAAAGGAAAGAAAATATTCAGAGCCTTTCCTATGCCTTTTTAAACTCCGGGGTTTGGGGCAGAGCCCCACCGAAAAATGGAAAACTTTTTTTTAAAGAAAGGTTTTGATTTAAAGTGCCGCCTTGTATCGGTGAGACTTGCATAAAAGTGTCAGGGAAATGTCCAATTCACCCTGAACCAGTACAGTTCTTCGCAAGAAGAAATTGGATGAGGAGGTAATCTTTGCCGTGGAAAAAGTTT
>CAZSPM010000591.1:0-1735 GCA_964608785.1 uncultured Eubacteriales bacterium | reverse complement strand
CCCAAGGTCTTGCGATTCCTGCCACCCCTGACGATTTCCAGAGAGGAGTTAAGCCAAGTCGCCCAGGCCACCATGCATGCCGTAGGGCAGGGTGTATGTCCCGCTAGAGCCAATTAGGCCTGGGAAAAAGAGTTAAGAGTTCGTGCCTGTTCTACTTATTGCTTCTAAAGACTTTAAGGATGGTTTTGCGCATGACCTACGACTTTAATTCGACTATAATTGAAATCAGCGAAATCACAGGGATGAAGAATATGGCTATAGAGCCAATTAGTAAAAAGAAAGGTGCAATCAGAAGAGCAATGCGGATTCCAAAATTTTTCAAGATGCGGCTGGTCAAAAGGATATGTAACAAACTGGAAAAAATGAGTAATACTGTAAAAAAAGTCCCCAGAAAGGAAGTCATTGCATCCTTTCTGATAAAACCTTCGCCACTGCCATTTACAGTAAAATGATCTTCAATGAGAGAATTGAATTGAAAATCGACCAGAGTCGTTACTAGAATGGCCGAAATCATAATCCCGCTCAAGAGGATCAAATGACGATTTTTTCTTAATAAACGGAAGCTCTTCCTATATCCAATTTTTGGTTTTTTCGTCTCGATTGTCGACTCAACCTCTTCTCTCTTTTCTCTTTTAATGAATCGAGGAACAAGATTGACTATGACAACGCAAATGCTAAGCATAAAAGGACAAATCAAAAGGAGATTTTCGGTCCTGACGATTTCAGCCAAACGAGAAGCAAGAAGAGCTCCGGCCACCCCACCTAAGAGCCCTCCGCTAACCAAAAAGCCAATGAGTCTTTTTGCTTGACGGGGAGTATAGATATCATTGACTAATATCCAGAATTGAGTGACGGAAGTTATAGTGAATATTTCTGCCCAGAACCAGTAAATCAAGGAAATCCATTGCCATTGAAGCCTGAAGAGCAACCAGAAAAGTAATAAATTAGAGATAAAGAAAATTAAGCTGAGTGAGATGTATAGTTCTCTCTTCATGGTGCGTAATAACCGGGAGTTTAAAGTGACCACAAAGCCGATAAGAGCGGCTGTTAAAAGATAAGCATAGGGAAGACGTTCAATGGATAGCTTTTCCAGAAAAAGAGAAATCTTCACGGGCTTGATGATCCATGCAGAAGATGTGATCAGGAAAAAATAAATAAACATGAGAAGCGAGGTAGGTGTTTCCTCAGGTCTGATATCAGCTAAGCGGGATAGTATTTTATGAATCTTTTTTCTGAACACAATAACCTCTTAAAGCCAAGAGATAGTCTTGAGAAGATTTCGGCATCTTTTCACTCTCTCCTCCAAAGGAAGGTCCTCTACAACAGGAAAGACAATGTCTCTCATCTCTTTCTCCAGAATATTATCAAGAAGCTCGACAGCATAAGCCGTAGAATCTTTTTTCCCTGTTTTTATATTCTGGTAGGCTTTAAAAATATCCTCACGGGAATAAATGAGCCCTAGCAGCTTAAAAATATTCATCAGAGAAGTATCTAGATTTTTTAGTAAGCTTATGTCCATCTCCTCCTTTTTATCAGTTGATTTCATATCGTAGCTTTCAATAAGAATCTGGCAGTGTTTTTTTATTTCCTTCGCTATTTTCGCTTTCACAATCGTCTCATGGAATTTAATCTCAGGATTCTTCTGAGTCGTCCACTTGATACTGATATTGTCAAGACAATTATGGCACTTGATGATGATACTCCAGTCAAAAAACACGTTGCTGGTCTTTTAATA
>CAZSPM010000590.1:0-1735 GCA_964608785.1 uncultured Eubacteriales bacterium | reverse complement strand
CCAAATTGCGATGTTATGACTCACAGAGATGTGCCTTCGAACATAAGGGGAGAACCTACCAATTATACGATAAGAGCAAGCTTGAAGAAAATTCAAGGAAGAAGTGATGATATTAATGTCCTCATGGCTTTTGATTGTGCTTCCATTATTAATCGCGCTAGAGATTTAGCGAGAGGAGGTCTACTCTTCTGTGACGGCCAAATCCTGGCGCGCGTTGCTCCTTCTAAAGGCAAGGGAACAACTCATCATAGGTTTCCTTTACGGATGTTAGCAAAAGAAAATTTTGGAAAAGAGATCTTTAAAAATATGATTGCATTGGGAGCGCTCTGCTATATTCTTGATTTAGATTTTCCCATCCTGGAAAAAATAATATCTGAAGTTTTCTTGGAAAAAAAAGGGGAAGAAATCGTCCAGAAAAATATTCAGGCCATTCATTTAGGATGCAGGCAGGCAAAAGAAATCGTCGAAGAAAAAGAAATACATCCACTCCTGAAAAGGAAGGACGAAGGCAGGCTTTTTCTATCTGGGGACGAAGCTATTTCCTTCGGAGCCCTAGCTGCAGGATGCCGATTCTTTGCCGCTTATCCCATTTGCCCAGCCACTGAGATCTGGCAGTGGCTGGCGAAGTATCTTCCCCAGTTTAACGGCATTGTGGTTCAAACAGAAGATGAACTGGCTGCTTTGAACATGGCTCTTGGAGCTTCATATGCAGGAACAAGAGCCATGACATCCACTTCAGGGCCAGGTGCCTCTTTGATGATGGAGGCATTCAGCCTTGCCGGAATGGCTGAGATACCAGTCGTCATTGCCCATGTCCAGAGGGCAGGGCCGAGCACAGGAATGCCTACCAAAACTGAACAATCGGATTTGAATCAATGGATTTATGGTTCGCATGGAGATTTCCCTCGGATCGTTCTTTCTCCAGGCACTATAGAAGAATGCTTTGAATTCACAATCAAAGCTTTTAACCTTGCTGAAAAGTACCAGAGCCCTGTGATTCTTCTCACCGAACAAGTTTACGGTCTTAATTTCTATTCTGTAAAAAAATTTGACCTGACAAAAGTGAAAATTGATAGAGGAGAGCTTCTCAGCCAGGAAGAACTCCTCAAAATAAAAAATTATAAAAGATATGAATTCACTGCTGATGGTATCTCGCCGCGCGCTTTACCAGGTATGAAAAACGGGCTTCATATGGTGGAGAGCAATGAGCATGACCAAAAGGGGTACCGAAATGAGGACCCTGAGAACAGAATCATAATGATGCAGAAAAGAATGAAAAAGCTTGAAAGTGCTTCCAATGATTTGATTCCTCCAAAAATATTGGGGGAAAGAGATGCTGAGATAGGAATCATAGGATTTGGTTCCACCTTCGGTCCAATTCAGGAAGCGATGATGCAGTTAAAGGAGAAAGGAATCAACACTAAACACCTTCAGATGAGAACACTTTGGCCTTTCCTTCCAAAGGGTGTCGAGCGGTTCATGGCAGGTTGCAGAGAGGTTTTTATTGTTGAAAATAATTTCTCTGGACAGTTGAGTTCCCTTGTAAAAAGCCGGGTGAGATCGATAGCTAAAATAAGGAATATTCTGAAATATTCAAGCCAATCATTCAGGCCGGTTGAGATTTCAACACAAATCCAGAAGGCTTTGTGAAAATGAGAAAAGAAAAAGACTTTCATCTGGAAGACCCAACTTGGTGTCTGGGATGTGGCATTTTTGGCATCTTTTCCGCTCTCAA
>CAZSPM010000589.1:0-1749 GCA_964608785.1 uncultured Eubacteriales bacterium | reverse complement strand
GGATTCCACTCATATTTGACTCAGGGGATTTTATAACAAAATTCAAGCTTTTCAAACAAAAAAAAGAAAAAAAAGCAAAAAAGGGGGACGTTCCCCAAAGTGCCACCCTATGGTCAAAAGCTTCTAAATTAGGATATCAGTTACTAGATATGCTAGGGTGGCACTTTGGGGCCTGCCCTCAACATTGATTGGGGGAACATCCCCATAAATATATTGATTTAATCAATTTCTTAGGATAAAAGAAAAAAGAGATAAATATTATTTAATGAAAAGGAGAGAAAATAGATGCGGTTTGAAACTATAGGATTCATAGAATGGATGAAAACAAAGGGTCAGGCAAAGATCAACCTCACTCGCAGCAGCGTGTGGAATTTTTCCCTGAAAAACCTGGATATTAAGAGAGAAGAACTGGAGATTTATGGTCCCAATGATGATGGTTATCTCCCTCTTCTTGAGGCTATCGCTTCCAGATATGAGGTGAAAGAGGAGAATGTTGTAACGGCAGTTGGGAGTTCCCAGGCCATCTTTCTGGTTTGTGCGGCTCTGCTCGAGCGAGGAGATGAAGTCTTAATTGAAGCACCCGTTTATGAGCCGCTTTTGGCTGTTCCCAGAGCTTTTGATGCAGTCATTTCAAGATTCGAGAGAAAATATGACGATGGATATCGGATCGATTTTGAGAAATTCGCCTCCCTCTTCTCTCCCAAAACAAAACTTGTCATCTTGACCAATCTTCATAATCCCAGCGGCGCACTTCTTTCCCGTTCAGATCTTAAGGATTTAGTCAAGATTGCCTCCAAAAGGGGAGCTTGGGTTCTGATCGATGAGATTTACCTTGAGTTTTTGGAAGGGATGGAAAGCGAGACATCTTTCACTCTAGAAGAGAACATCATCGTTATATCAAGCTTGACCAAAGTTTTTGGCTTAGGAGGTCTTCGGTGTGGCTGGATCCTGGCATCTTCAGAGTTAGCAAAAAGAATGAGAAGGATCATAGATTATTTCAATGTGGATGGGGTTTTCATCGGAGAACAAATATCGGCCAAAATCTTCGATCAGATTGATTCTATCAGAGAAAAGAATAAAGAGGCGCTCGAGAAAAACATGTCAGCGATAGTGAATTTCATCAGGGAAGAGGAAAAGCTCTCTTGGGTTGAGCCTGCAGGAGGGGTGGTTTGTTTCCCAAAGGTCGAGGCTGGATTGAGCGGGGATGAGCTGGCATCGCTTCTTTTGGAAAGATATGACACATTAGTTGTACCTGGGAGCTTTTTTGAAGCCCCTCAGCACTTCCGGATTGGCATCGGTGTCAGGCCCGATACTTTTGCTAGAGGACTGGATAATATTAGGAATGCCTTAAAAGATTAGGGTCAGGTCTACACTTTTAACTTATTCTCTTTATAGGTGCTTAAATCTTCATTGTTGGAAGATTCATTTGATATTCAGGCCGATAGTTAAATCGATATGAGAAAATAAGTTAAAAGTGTAGACCTGACCCTATTTTAGTTGTCCCGGGCGACTGCGGCTGAACTGGATACGGATGCGGTCACGGATTTCTTCCTCGAACCGAGCGGTTTCATGCTTTACCTGAGTAAGATATTTGATATGTGCTCTAAGATAGGAAAGTCCCTGCTCGCAGAGAAACTCAAGCCAATCACCATGGGCTGTTTCGTCCATGATTTCTGGAGTTTCTTCGACAAATGTAACCCTGCGCCGTGCAGATAGCTTGCTCTCACGGGAAGAACGTCGCTTAGCATA
>CAZSPM010000588.1:0-1754 GCA_964608785.1 uncultured Eubacteriales bacterium | reverse complement strand
CAAGCCCGCAGAAGAAGGCGAAGTACAACTCTCAGACGAAGACGACTCGTTTGAACCCTGGATAAGTTCTGTACATCTGGATGATGAGAGAAAAGCATTGTTTATAGGAACTTTGGGGTCAAGCACTCTTAGGCTGGATGTAGCCTCGCTTTTTAAGAAAAAATTAACAATATCTGCTGGAACTGGTGGGACAACCGATCCTGTCCCTGGTGAGCATGAATATAACATTGGGCAGGAAGTGACTATTAAGGCAAATCCATCCAGTGGATACACGTTTTCAAAATGGACTGGAGATGTTCCCTCTGGAAAAGAAACCACGAATCCAGTAGCGATCATAATGGATGCTGTTAAATCGATAACCGCCAATTTTACTCAAACATCTACTGGAGGCGGTGGCAGCAGTGGAGGAGACACAGGAGGTGGAGGAGGTGGTGGCTGCTTTATTGCTACAGCCTGTTACGGGACGCCGATGGCAGAAGAAGTTAAGATACTGAGTGCTTTTCGGGATAAATACCTCATTACAAATCCAGTTGGACAAGCTTTTGTAAAACTCTATTACAAACACAGCCCCAAAGTGGCTGATTTCATCCGAGATAAAGAGCAGCTCAAGGCAACCGTTAGAGACTTCCTCAAGCCTTTTATCAGGATGATAAGCGACATAATGAAATAATTAACAAGGCTTTTAAACAGAAAGCTAAAAAAATATATTTTAATCATATATGTTTCTTCATTTCGAGGACCGCGCTGTCAAATCCCGAAAAAATAAAACTACTTCATTTTATTAAAGGCGTCCATGACTTCAAGGAAGTCAGAACTTGTGAATGTAAATTCACGCTCCCCAGTCTTTTCTGCACCTGGATAGAAATCTCTCTCTTTCTTCACCTTAAGCACCATTGTGTATGGAGGTGTCATTTTATAGGGCTTGAACCGGGACAAATCTCGAAGGCACTTGGACACTTCTTTTCGAATTCTATCGCGCACCACTTCAGGATGAAGACCGAGCTCTGTGTTTCTTCCCATGCCAATCTTTGTCTCAAAAGTATCGACATCTCCAAATAGGTCCTTCACCTGCTGGCAGATCCAATTGTCTCCGGCAACGAATGCCACGGGTACATCGAATAGTCCTGCGATCAGGGCATTATATCCAGCCTCAGGCAAAGAGACACCATTGATGGAAAGATCAATGACATTGCCGCTTGAGGTATGAGCAAGAACACCTTTTATCGTTCCCGCCTTGGCATGGTATCCAATAAACATCACAGCGTCAAAAGTTTCATCGATACCGAGCATCATGTTTTCAGGGAGCAGTGTAATGCCACGAAGAAGCCTCGCTTTTTCATGCAACAGGTCTGGGAGGATATTCGTTTTTGAACCATGGCCGTCTCGCACAACGATTTCAGTTGCCCCGGCTTTCAGAGCCCCTTCAATCGCAGCATTCGTCTCAAGAGTCATGAGCTTTCTGAAGTAATCATAATCTTTACCAGAAGAACTGCATTCCCTTCCTGATGCGACACCAGCAATACCCTCCATATCAACGGAAATAAAAATCTTGAGGCCTTTTTTTGGACCGGGTGAAAATGCTAATGAAAAGGTCACAAACAGGACAATCATGATAAACATAATCTTTTTCATTCTCTTCCCTCCTTATGAAAGATTCAGATTATCCGCATTATATAATTTGTGATATAAAAATTTCCGATTCATCTCCCAATAAGTTGATGAAAAGTCTTTCCTATCCTTTCGTCATTCCTGCG
>CAZSPM010000587.1:0-1761 GCA_964608785.1 uncultured Eubacteriales bacterium | reverse complement strand
GATATGTCGTTTTAAGAGGTAAAAGGGAAGACAAAAATCTACGGGTAGATTTTTTCGAAAGACTGACGGTTTAAAGCCTGAAAATCATAAAGACTCTTCAATTTGACTCTGATCTAGTGCAGCTTTCTCTTTTTTGATTCCTGCATGAATCCAACTTCTCATAAGAGTCTGGTATGGAATACTAAGTTTTTCCGCAATTTTCTTTGCATCTTCAATTTGTTGAGGTTCTAAACGAATAGTAAGAAGCTTTTTTTGGGCTCTTTTCTTAAAGCGTTCTTTCAATTTTGGAGCTAATTCGACAGGCTCCTTCAGCTCTTCAAGATCCTCGAGAAAATCTGTCAAATCATGAGTAGCCCAAAACGCAGCCTCCTCTTTTTCTGACTTAAACTTAGGAATTTTTGCCATAGCCTAATACCTCCTCTTCTGTCGATAAAGTCTTTGCTCTCTATTGCTCATAGCCCTTGCAGTGACAATCCGAATCTCTTTCTTTCCCAAATATTCAAAGATCACAGAAAGGAAAAAACCATCGATCGTCTCTCCTAAAGCCATATAGCGACCATACTTTGATTTGTAGATCAAAGGCTTACCAAAGAAGACTTCTTCTACTTCCTCTGGAGTTATTCCGTGTCGGGCAATATGTTCCTCGTTATTTTCGTCCCATTCAAAGCTCTCAATTTTCATTATTCCTCTCTCCTTCAAAAATTATACTACAATGTAGTTACAAAACAAGCCCCCCCGACTTTCGATAGAAGCTGGGCTTTCCGAGCTAGCACGCGAGTGGAAACTCGCCGTCGAAGAAGGACAAGGAGACAGAAGCGAAAAGCGGGGAGCAGGTCTAACGCGGCATTGAGCAGAACTTCCGCGCACAGCAATGCACAGATGCGCTATAAACGCGATCGCGGAAATAGGGTAGGCATACCCCTTCAAAAAGCGTGCATTGCGAGCACGGTGTGGAAACCGCCGCCTAAACCTTACCTCTCTCAAAAACGTGAGAGCTGCGGCGGTTCTGCTCCAATGCCCTGTTAGACTGCCCCCATGTTGGCTCTTGCGGTGAGAGCACCACAGGAGCCTTTCAAGGGGTTTATGGAAAGAAATAAAACTGGTAGTTATAATTCGATGATTTAGGAATGATTTGTAGAAGTGTGAGACTCCAAAGAGAGAAAGGTTCCCCCCCCCTGTGTTCCTTCAAATCGACAGTTTAAGCTGATTACTTTTTTGATTCCTCCCGACTAGAAGCAGAACTCAGTAAATACAAGCAGAACTGATTCAGACTAATTCCCTCTTGTTTCGCTTGATGAAATAAGTGAGAATGAAGCGTTCTCGGTATTCTTATAGAGAGCTTTCCATTAAATTTTCTTCTTGTCATTGAACGGCGATACTGATCGATGACCTTCTGCCCTTCCGGTCCAAAAAAGCGATTATTACAGGACAAACACTTTTCATGAGGCACATTAGGAACAGTATGCGTCTTAATGCCCTCACCTTCAAAGGTCACATCTTCAATAACCTGAATCAATTGTTCTGCTTCGCATTCATGACATTTTTTTGTTGTTTCCATAATGCCCTCTAGTGGATATCTGTATCTAACTTACATGAAATGAAAACGAATTGCTCCATAACCTTGCCTTTGATGTAAAGTCCATAATTTTTTACAACATAGAGATTCTCAGTACGATTTGTGTAGGGATTATAGGAAGTGACAACCTTTTCAATCCGCTCGGCATCAAGGATCGCATCTAAAATTTCATCACCTTCAATCCA
>CAZSPM010000586.1:0-1769 GCA_964608785.1 uncultured Eubacteriales bacterium | reverse complement strand
CATGGGCCACTTCCTCGCCGCTGCAGCAATCTTGACTCGTGAATAATCCAGGTTAACTTAGCTAGTGGCTTGGAGATGCAAAATTTTAGGCTTTGTCCCAAAGTGATGTAATGAAAGATAAAAAGTACTCTAATGTGCAGGAGAATGTCTCCGCTCTAGTTCAGATTTTTAACGCCATTCCCTCTTCGCTCTTCTCGGCGGCTGCGGAACTCGCTGTGCTCAGACATCCTCGCCAGAACAGAGGGGACGTTCCCGTGAGGGATACTCTTTCTATCCTATATTTAGAAAGAAACCCAAAAAAAAGGGTGTCCCCACAGGGAACGTCCCCACTGTTTTCCCTCGAAGTTCGAATCGGGAAGGCTAAATCTTCAATGCCGCTCCGACATTTCTCTGCACATTTTATTCATCATATCACGTTACTTTGGAACGAACTCCAATTTTAAAATGAGGCAAAAAATTATGGAAAAAAAACCCATAACAATCTTAATCATACTCATAATGAGTTTCTTAACAGAAGGCTATACACAAGAAAAGATGACAGCCGAAGAAATCCTCAAACGCAGAGACAAGAACATGGCGTTCGATTCAGCTTATTCTGAAGTTGAGATGATTATCACCATAGGAAATAGGGTCAACAAAAAAGAGCTAATCAGCTACTCAGAAGGCACGGAAAAATCTTTTATTGAATTTCTGAGCCCGGCTAGAGATAAAGGAACAAAAATGTTAAAAATCGGAAAGGTCCTCAAAATCTATTTTCCTTCAGCAGAAAGGATTATGCGTCTCTCCGGGCACATGCTCCGCCAGAGTATGATGGGCTCGGATTTTTCATACGAGGACATGACAGAAACGGCCGAAGAGTTAACGAAAGAGTACGAGGTAAAGCTCCAAGGAGAAGAGAGCCTTGAGGGGGCATTGTGCTATGTCCTGGAGCTCGAATCAAAGGATGAAAACAAAACTTATTTCTTCCAAAAAATTTGGATGGATAAAGAAAAACTTATCGGTCTTAAAGTCGAGCTTTATGCTAAAAGCAGGAAATTGTTGAAAGTAATGCGAGCACTTAACGTCCAATCATTCAAGAAAAGATACTATCCCACTAAAATCGTTATGGAAGATAAATTGAGAAAAAATTCGAAAACCGAGATGCTCCTCAAGAAGATTGATTTTGACATTCAAATCCCTCCCAATACCTTCAGCGAAAGAAACCTTTTAAGAAGATAAAAACTCTTATCCTTCGCTCTCCTATGAATGATTGAGTTAATCCTCCCTTTGGAATGAGCTTAAGAAAAGGCGGGAAAGAATCATGAAGGCGATGCTATTCTTTGCAGCGCGTTGACCACAGCCACAGGAAATGTGCGTCCAGACAGCCCCTCTATATCCATCATGGATTTCATTTCCTTTCCCCCTAATGAAGTAGGGACTTCTGCTGAAACCTTATCGAAGAGGTCAGCAATTGCAATGATGCTACACCCTACAGGGATGTTTTCCAAATCTTTATCCAGTTTATCTGCTTTTTCTACGTAGTGCTGGAAATAACCGGCAAGAAGAGGTTCCACTTCTTTTAATAAAGACGCCGTTGTTCTCAGGAGCACCTTTGCTTTATCTCCCACTGTCGTATTAAAAACCTTCACATCACCTTCCATGAAACCAGCAACTTCTCCGAAAAGGTGAAGGCTGGTTCGCAGGTCTCCCGCTTCAAAAAGAAGAGCAGCCGATTCTATATTTTCTACATCAGACGTACTAAGTCCCAATTCTTTGCCAATCCTTCCCGC
>CAZSPM010000585.1:0-1787 GCA_964608785.1 uncultured Eubacteriales bacterium | reverse complement strand
ATGGAAACGCATAATATACTCCAGCGTGAAGAGTCTCCATATAATGATAACACAATGGATACAGATCAATCAGATGTAAAAAACCCAAAAGATGCTTCATCGATTCGTTTAAGTAGTAACAGTATTCAGAAGAAATTTAAGGATATGAGCCAGACTCTTAGTGATGTTGGTTTTAAGTATCCTCTTCAAGTGAATAAGCTCGATCTGGGAATTTCGATAGAAGTGTCTATAGACGATATGTTTGTTGGAGAAACAAAGGCTTTGTCTTTTAGTGGCCAAAAGCTGATTCAGGAAGTCGCAAATGTCGCGATTAATATTCCAAATGAAATAAGAATTATGGCTTTTCTAAATCCGGAAGATATGAAAGGAACGAAGTTAGGTGATGCCTGGGTGACAGCACTTGAGAGGAATATGAAACTCGCAGATGTTTTAAATGATAATCCACTTGAGTGAGAAGTTGTCAAATCTGGTGTATGAGCTCTGAAAGTTAAGCGGCATTTTTTCTTTCTCCGAGCTCTATAATTTCCTCATCCGAAAGTCCGTCAGTGAACCTAACACCCTCAATCACATCAGCAAGCATTCTGAATCCTCGAAGCTTCCTCCAGTTTTTTTGCCCCGATTGAATAAGCTTAAAAACAAGTGAAAGCATCGTTTTTCTGGAAAGCATCCCACGAGTCTTGCCTGTTCTAAGCTTTACGGTTGAGAAAATTGATTCTATCGGATTCGTTGTCCTGATATGCTGCCAGTGCATTGCCGGGAAATCATAGAAGGTCAGGAGTCGATCCTTATCCTTCTCAAGGCAATTTGTAGCATCAGGATACTTAGCCTGATAACGCTTAATAAAGGCCTTGAATGCTTTTAGAGCGTCTGATTTCCTCTCGGCCATCCATATCTGTTGCAGCATAGATTTGGCTTTCCCCTGCACACCATGGGGAAGTTTATCCAGAACATTTCTCATCTTATGGACCCAGCATCTTTGTTGCCTGGTATCCGGACAAACTTTTGATAAAGCTTTCCAGAAACCAAGAGCTCCGTCCCCAATGGCAAGCTTTGGCCATTTCTTTAGTCCTCTCGATTCTAAATCCAGTAGAAGTTCAGTCCAACTTTCTTCTGACTCTCGAAACCCATCGGTAAATCCTACAAGCTCTTTAATCCCATCATCCCTTACTCCAACAATTACCAGAATACACTGCTTGCTATCTTCACTGCGAACATTGAAATAGACTCCATCTGCCCAGAAATACACATAATGCTTCTTGGAAAGATCAGACTTATACCAGGCATCATAATCCTTGCTCCAGTTTGCTTTTAAGCGGCTCACAACACTGGCAGACAGATTCTTAGCATCTTCTCCTACAAGGCTTATAAGAGCATTCTTAATCTCTCCTGTTGAGACTCCCTTCAGATACAGCCAGGGGATCAATTCTTCCATTTGAGCTGCTCTTCTTAAATATGGGGGTAGCAAGGATGAGGTAAAGTTTATGCCAGATCCGCTCCTGTCCCTCGTTTTCGGTACCTGAACCTGGATCTCTCCAATGCCTGTTAGGATCTTTCTTTCCGGCTGGTATCCATTTCGCACCACCGCCTGCTTACCCTCTGGGGTGACCCGTTCCCGGTAAGAATTAATAAATTCAGAGACTTCCGCTTTAAGAGCTATTTTCAATACCTCCCTGGATTTTTCCCTCAGGAATTCTGTTAAAAGATCTTTATTGTTAGACTCTGGCGCTTTTATGGCTAATTCTTTTTCCTTCTTTATTGCGCTTTTCCCCCTTTTTACTGTCGATTAA
>CAZSPM010000584.1:0-1791 GCA_964608785.1 uncultured Eubacteriales bacterium | reverse complement strand
ATCAATACGTTATGAAGGGAAACAGCTTTTTTTATGAATTATTCAGGTTAGTTGGGAGATGAACTAAAAATGATAAGGATTTCAAGTGTTTCCTTAAAGCATCCGCAATCAAGTATTGTGTCCCCCTTTTTTTAAGGATTTGACTCCTTCCGTCTTATGGGTTATAATATTGCCAAATGAATGCATTCAAGGTTGGGGATAAAGTCATTTATCCCAATCAAGGACTAGGGGTTGTCGAAGATATTCAGAAGGAAGATTATTATGGGGAAAGGATTAAGATTTACCATGTGAGGCTTCTATCTAATAATACCTTGGTTTTAGTCCCTTCTTCCAATGCCAAGGAAATTGGGATAAGAAGGCCCATTTCGGCAAAGTCTGTTGAAGATATCTTTGATTTTATGAGATACGGAGATGTTGATATTACGATGAACTGGAAAGGGAGATATAAAGAGCACATTAATCTTATGAAATCTGGTTTGCTCCTTGATATGGCATTTGTCTTGAAGAGCCTTTTTTACCTCAATTTAATCAAGCCACTTTCGTTCCGCGAGAAAAAGATGATGGAAAAAGCAAAGGTACTTCTCATTTCGGAAGTTTCAGAAGTTTCTGCTCTTCCTTCTTCGGAGATAGAACAAAAGATTTTCGAGAATTTATCCTTTTGTTTTAAGGACGTAAATTCTCATATAATTCCCTGATTTTCAAAATATGTTCTTTCCTGCCCTCATCCTTTTTTTGCTGTTTCTGCTTCTCAGTGCATTCTTCTCTTCTTCTGAAACGGCCTTTATTGCTTCGAGTCCTTATAAGCTGGATTATTTAGAGAAAAAAGGCTCCAAGAGAGCGAGAATGATCAAGAGGATGTTGGCAAGGCTTGATAACCTTTTGGCGACTATCCTTGTTGGAAACACATTAGTCAATGTCGCAGCGGCTTCTATCGCTACGTTTTTCTTTGTCTCATTCATTCCCAATAAGAATCATGCGGTTTTATTGGCCACATTGACGACAACTTTTCTAATTCTAATCTTTGCTGAAATCACTCCCAAGACCTATGCTGCCCACAATCCCATAAGGCTTTCTTTTCTGTTTGTACAGCCCATTAGATTTTTTAGTGTGCTTTTTTATCCTTTTGTCAGGATTTTTACCTTCTTTCCCCGATTGTTGTTTCCTTCATCTCGGGAGGAAAGGGCAGGCATTTCTAGCTCTCTCAACAAAGAAGAGGTAAAGATTTTGTTAACGGCGGGAACAGAAGGGATGAGTTCGCTTCGAAAAAAAATGATATCCGGAGTCATGGACATCGGTTCCCGACCGATCAAAGAAATTATGATCCCGCGGCCACAGGTTAAAGCGATAGAGATAGATTCATCTAAGCAACAAATATTGGATACTGTTCTTTCTGCGGGATTTTCCCGGTTTCCTGTATATAAAGGCAGAATGGATAATATAGAAGGGCTCATTCATGCCAAAGATATTATCCCGTATCTAATTGAAAATAAAGGGTTTGGAATAATTGAGCTTCTAAGAAAACCTCTTTTTGTTCCTGAATCAGCCTCTATGGAAAAAGTCTTGATCCTAATGCAGGAGAAAGCCAATCATCTCGTTTTTGTTGTGGATGAGTTTGGGAACATGGAAGGAATCGTGACCCTAGAGGATATCATTGAGGAGATTGTAGGAGAGATCCAGGATGAATATGACGCGAAAGCAGAAGAGTGGTTGAGCCAAGTTGATGAAAATGTTTATATAGTCAAGGGCAGAGCTTCTATCAAAGCTGTCAACGAAAGACTTCCGCTTGATTTG
>CAZSPM010000583.1:0-1794 GCA_964608785.1 uncultured Eubacteriales bacterium | reverse complement strand
GATTCTCAGCCTTCTTCTCTGCACAAGGCTCAAGGAGTCAACCCTGGTCAAGGAAAATCCGGGTTCTTGATGAGATTAAAAAGAGGAAAATTACAAATGAATAACATAAAGAAACAGATAGAAATTGTGATGGCTTTGGGGATTTTATCATTGTTTGCTGGTTTCTTTGCTCATCTGGCATTAACAGATATTTATCATGGAGAGTTGAATGTATCTCTCGAATGGAAAATAGTCCAGGCAGCAGCGCTTATCATCCTGCTTTTCATAGGGTCATCTCTTTTTACACTGGGACGAATTCTAAAGCTGCTTGGGAAATAGAAGATATAGAATAGGCCCAATCGGAAAGCCGCGCTTCTTATCTTGTTCTACATAGCAGAGATCAAAAGCTGCTGTCCTGTTTGCAAAGCAGGAGATAGGTTCAGACCCGAGGATGGCTACCGGTCAAGATGGATTTTCTATTCACAAAGGGTTCCTTATTGACAGGAAATGCATGTTCTATATATTATTGACAATAGAGAGGGTTAAAGGACGTAAGTACAGAAAAATGAATAGGAAACAAAAACTGCCCAATGATACAAATGATTATGCTTAAGATAAAAAAGGCCAAATGTCCATTACCGCATCCTGGAAAAGATCGGCGAAGGCGGCATGGGTGCGGTAAAGGTCAGACGACAGCGTTATTGACAACGCGCTCATGTGGCTCGGGATTCGATGAGGATTTGGAGGATTTCGAGCTCATCCGCATCGAACCAGATTTTATGACAGGAGAAACATTTATCCACCGGGACCACATAAGAATAATTATATGCTCTGAGAATCATCCGGGATCCACAGTGAGGGCAGTAGATTTTGGCTGACATTTCCGGGTTTATTTTCTTTGTTACGGCCGGATTCATCATGTAATCTTCCCTGAATTTTTGTGCCTTTTGGACCAGTTTTTCGGAAAAAGCGATTTCTTTACGGGCGACAATTCTGTCCACATAGGCAGAACTGATGAGTTTGCCGCGACAGGCAGGACACGTCATGATGGAAACACCTTCATAAAAACTTTCTTTTAAGGGGATACGGCACCGCGGGCATTGATTGAACTGAGATGGATCTATAGGTTTTTTCTTGAGGATCTTATAGCGCGCCGCACTGATTTGAGGAAATTCCCGGGCCTGTGCTGTGATCCCCTCCTGGAGATTTTTAATCAGCATCAGAGGTGTAAAAAAAGGCAAGAAGAGAAGTTCCTCCAAAGAATAGGGGCCCTCCCATTTTCCCTTAGAGTTTCTTATAGACCAGATCCTGCTCTCCGTGGGCTGATCTTTCCCAAGCTTTGCTCCTAAGAATCTGTCCTCCTGCCGGATTTCTTCCTGCGCATAGAGGACCTCCTTTGCATCCTCGCGGGTTTTCTGAATTTGCCATACCTCTTCAATAATCTCGGATGGCCTGGCAGGGACCATATCCGCAAGCAGGGCAATTCTCTTCATGAGAGGAGGATGAGAATTAAAAGTCCTGTTCAAGAAGCCTTCCGAGTTTCCTTTAGAGCGCGGAGGCACGATGAAAAGAGGGCTGTAAGTCAGGTTAAAATCTCCCACGAAAGAATTTTTCAAGTGGGCCTTGTAGATGGCCCGCGCGAGGGCTCGGGGATTGCGGCTGAACTCTACGGCAGCGGCGTCGGCCAGGATCTCTCTTTCCTGGCTGATGAGAGCACTGAGAAGGCGCATAATGATAGAGGAAAAGGTGAGAGCAAGATAGACCGGCACAACTCCCCCTCCGGTGTGTTGGTATTGCCCTGAAGGTCCCACAGAA
>CAZSPM010000582.1:0-1798 GCA_964608785.1 uncultured Eubacteriales bacterium | reverse complement strand
ACCTTTTTTCTTATTGCCAGTGTTTTCCCCGGACATATCCTATTTTTCCCTGTCGTAGGGGAAGAGAAAGTCATGGCTAACCGTTCGCGCTGAAATCTTGGGAATGGGTGGCAATTTTCTTTTGAACTCTGAATTTTTTATAAGGCGGATTATTTTTTCTACGTTTTCTTTCTTAAATCCTTGGGAAGTAATTTCTTCTTTTGATTTCCTCTGGTCAACTATCTGAAACAGGATTTGATCGATTTCATCATAGGAGAGACCGATCTCTCCTTCATCTGTCTGGTCAGTCCATAAGCCAGCAGAAGGGGATTTATTCTGGATTTTATCTGGTATGTCCAGATGCCTGGCTAATTGTCTGATTTGTGTTTTGTATAGATCTCCCAGGGGGTTTATGGCACAGGCCATATCGCCATGGATTGTCCCATACCCGATTAATAACTCAGTTTTATTGCTTGTTCCCAGAACCAAAGCCCTTTTTCGTATTGAAAAGTCATAGAGGATGGACATCCTCTCTCTGGCCATCTTGTTTCCCTTGACTATCCTGCTCTTTGTAGGGTGTCTAGAGAAGTAGGCATCTACCATTGGCGAGATATCTATGATTTTTGATTGGATTCCCAAGAAACCGACAACTTTTTGAGCATCTTTTACATCCTCGCTGAATGTTTCCCCATATGGTAATATAAGAGCCAATACATTTTTTGGTTTTAATGCTTTGGCAGCGAGGAAAGCGCAGACCGAAGAATCAAGACCTCCTGAGAGTCCCAATATTCCTCTTGAATAGTTAAATCTCGCTGTTTCCTCCCTTATGAATAGGGTTAGAATTTTTTCCACAAAAGGCGCATTAATCTTCATACTTACTGACAATCCTTTTGAGAGCCTCTAGGATGACTTCTGGCTTGTCATCTCTTTTGTAAGGCCATTTTTTTCGTGTTGCACGGATATCATTCAGATTAATTTCGTGAATGAGGAAATCTTTGTCAACGTAGGACGCTTTAGCTATTAGCTGGCCTGTTGGGCTACTTATATATGAACCGCCTGCAAAATGCTTTCCATCTTCAAATCCAACCCTGTTGCAGTATATAAGAAATGCATTAGAGAAACGCGAAATAACTTCTCCCATCACCTCCCACATACGGCTTGTCTCGTAATGTTCCTCGCCAGAGACGCCTCGACCGGGTGCTGCACTGATGACAATGATGATTTCAGCACCACCTGCGAAGAGAAGATAGCTTGCTCCGTAACTGAGAAAATCCCGGCAAATCATCATTCCGGTATTTCCGTAAGGAGTGGAAAAAGTGTTGAAATTTTTACCCTGAGCAAAGAACTTCGCCTCCTCGAACATCCCAAAGGTGGGAAGAAAGACTTTTCGATGGATCTGGAGGATTTTCCCGCCAGATAAAAAAGCGGCTGAATTGTAGAAAATTCCCTTTTCTTTCTCTTCCACAAAACCTAAAATAATGGAAATCTGGCGGCTTAGAGCTTTAAACTGATCGAAAAGCTTGTCACCTTCTGGGGCAATGGCTACCTCTTCCATAAAATCTTTAAGGGTATAGCCTGTCAGACTGAGTTCTGGAAAAACAAGAAGGTCTACATTTTTCTTTTTTGCCTTTTCTATATACTGGAGATGAAGGCTGAAATTTTTTTTGACATCACCTAAGTGAGGAGAAAATTGAGCAAGGGCGACTTTCATGGTGGAAAAATTAACATAATTTCTTTCTCTTTGCAATTCCCTAAAAAAAGTGCAAAAAAGGGGCCTGTCCCTTTGAAAAAAGGGGCCTGTCCCTTTGAAAAAAGGGGC
>CAZSPM010000581.1:0-1799 GCA_964608785.1 uncultured Eubacteriales bacterium | reverse complement strand
TTTGATTCATCTCGAACTATATTAGATAATAACCATTGTGACACAGTCTGATTGCGAGGAGCATGGCGACGTGGCAATCCAGTAATTAAAATGTCGTTGCGAGAAGCAGAGAAAATCGTCACGCTGCGCTCGCAACAGGCGACGCAATCTCATGCGATGATGTATAATTTAAAATGAAAAGGAGACGGGCATGAAAATCGCGGTAATCGGGACTGGATATGTGGGCTTAGTCACCGCTGTCGGTCTGGCAGAGTTGGGCCAGAACGTGATCGGGACTGACAAAATCCCAGATAAGATCGAAAAGATTTCCCAGGGAATTGTACCGATTTACGAACCAGGCCTCGAGGAATTATTAAAAGCTAATCTTAAAAAAGGCAATCTCTCCTTCAGTACTGATTTAGATAATACTATCCAATCCTGTGATGTGATATTTGTCTGTGTGGGAACTCCTGAAAGAGAGGATGGAAGCGCTGATATGAGCCAGATTGAGGAGGTCTCAAGGATGATTGCTGAAAACTTGAATAATTACAAACTTGTTGTGGAAAAGAGCACGGTCCCTGTTAAAACGTCCATGTGGATAAAAAGAACCATCAGCTTGTATAAAAAGAACGAAATGACTTTTGATGTGGCTTCCAACCCTGAATTTCTGAGAGAAGGCTCGGCTGTTTCAGATTTTCTTCACCCAGACAGGATTATCATTGGGGTAGAAACAGACAGGGCCAGGGACATGCTGGTAGAGATATATCAGAAGTTCAAAGACCGCCTCATTATCACAAACATCGATACGGCTGAGCTCATTAAGCATGCCTCCAATTCTTTTCTGGCCATGAAGATCTCATATATAAACTTCATTTCTGAACTTTGTGAGAAAACACATGCTGATGTTGAACAAGTAGCAAAAGGAATGGGCCTTGATCCTCGAATAGGAGAATTGTTTTTACGAGCAGGCCTTGGCTATGGAGGTTCCTGTTTCCCAAAGGACATAAAAGCTCTAGCAAAGATCGGCGAGGATCTGGGTGTTAATGTCAATATACTGAAAGAAGCCGATAGAATAAATGTAGAGAGGATAAGAGTTTTCGTGGATAAGCTAAAGAAAGCCCTCTGGATATTAAAAGATAAACGATTTGCTGTATTAGGTCTCTCCTTCAAACCAGAAACAGATGATATAAGGGAAGCTCCGAGTATTAAACTCATAAGACAGCTTCTCGATGAGGGAGCACTGCTTCGTCTGTATGATCCGGAGGCCATGGATAACATGAAAGAGGTCTTTCCTGATAATCCGCCACAGATTACCTATGCCCAATCTTTTTATGAAGCAGCAGAAGAGGCCAATGCTTTGCTCATCGTGACCGAATGGGATGAGTTTAAAGATATGAATTTACAAAAGGTCAAAGAAGTGATGACCAATCCCATCATCATTGATGGCAGGAATATTTTTGATCCCTCTAAAATCCGTGAACTTGGTTTCGAATATTATTCTATCGGCCGAAAATAAGGAAAAAGGGGCCAGCCCCTTTGTTTAAAAGGGGACTGCCTCCTTTTTCCATGTAGGGGCTTGATTCATCAAGCCCAGTTTAATAAACAAAAAAATTTTTTCAACCTGGATTATTCATAAAAAATGCCGATACCTTCTGCAATCACAGCAATATCAAGAAGTTACCCTGATATTGTTGTAATTCCTGTTAAAAACTTTTTTTGGGGAAATTTATTTATATGTATCATCTCCCAAAAAGTTGAAAAATAAGGCTCTTCTCCCAATTAGGTGGGTAATTTTATGAATTTAATACACGGAAATGGCT
>CAZSPM010000580.1:0-1802 GCA_964608785.1 uncultured Eubacteriales bacterium | reverse complement strand
CAATATCCGGTATACTCCACGACAAGAAAGAACCCCCGCTCTATGAGCATTTCGACCGCCTCCTTGAAATTGCCTATAAATACGATATTACATTGAGCCTGGGAGATGGCCTGCGACCCGGCTCCATCGTTGATGCCACAGACCGCCCTCAGATTGAAGAACTTCTGACACTGGGAGAACTGGTCAAGCGCGCCTGGGAAAAGAATGTCCAGGTGATGGTAGAAGGGCCAGGACATATTCCGCTCGACCAGGTGGAGATGAACATAAAAATCCAGAAACGCGTTTGCCAGGAAGCACCATTCTATGTATTAGGCCCTCTGGTTACGGATATTGCACCGGGTTATGACCATATTGTCTCGGCGGTTGGTGGAGCTATTGCGGCCTCTGCTGGAGCTGATTTTCTCTGTTATGTCACTCCCGCAGAACATTTGGGTCTTCCCTCGGTCGATGATGTCAGAGAAGGCCTCATCGCCTCAAAGATCGCTGCTCATGCGGCTGACATAGTAAAAGGTGTTAATGGCGCACTGGAAAAAGATTTGAAATTGTCTAAAGCCCGGAAAAAACTCGATTGGGACGCACAGCGTAAACTCGTCCTTGATCCTCATAAATTCGAAGATATCCGAAAAAAACGAAAGACAAAATCTGAGGCCTGCTCCATGTGCGGTGAATTTTGTGCCATGCGGATTGTCAGTCAATTCCTTAACTCTGGAGATGGAGAGGCCGATGAGTTCTGCTTCTAAAGCCCTCCTTTTCGGAACCGCAGGAGTTCCAAGCTCTTCATCTGATCGTCTAACTCTGGGAGGTATTCAGTGCGTTGCTCAAGGGGGACTCGACTGTCTGGAGATCGAGTTCGTCAAGGGACTCAAAATGGGGGTCGCGACGGCTCAGAAAATAAGGGAGAAAGCCAAGGCTCACAATGTCAGCCTGAGCGTCCATGCCCCTTACTATGTCAACCTGAATGCGGCTGAGAAGGGAAAGAGGCTGGCGAGCCAGGAGCGCCTTTTGAGTTCAGCCAGGATGGCTGAGATCTGTGGAGCAAAGAGCGCTGTGTTTCATCCGGGCTATTATGGAAGTGTTGAGGCGGAGAAAACATTTGAAACCATAAAAGAGGAACTGAAGGAGGTCGTTTCCATCCTGAAGATGGAAAGGAACCCTGTTGTGTTGAGGCCAGAGACCATGGGAAAAAAGTCTCAGTTCGGCTCACTCAAGGAAATCCTATTCCTGTGCCGAGAGGTGGATGGACTTCAACCCTGCATTGACTTCTCTCATATCCATGCAAGAGAAGGAAAAGCGAACTCTTACAACGAATTCTACAGGATTCTCAAGAAAATAGAGAAAAAACTGGGAGCCAAGGCTTTAAAAAACCTGCATATTCATATCTCTGGCTCAGAGTACAGCGTAAAAGGCGAGATAAAACACCTGGACCTTAAAGACTCTGACTTTCGTTATGATGAATGGATCCAGGCATTGAAAGATTTCGGGGTAGAGGGAATGGTCATCTGTGAAAGCCCCAACCAGGAGCAAGACGCGTTAATGCTCAAGAAATTATACCAAAGCTAAAATAAAAGCAATGGGGTCAGTAAAAGCAATGCGGTCAGACCTTTATAACTTTTATAACTTTTGTTCTAACGGGATTGAAGAAAATGTCATTCCCGTACCCGCTACCCGCTACCCGCTACCCGCTACCCGCTACCCGCTTTTGCGGGCACAAGCTTTGCGGGCACAAGCTTCGCGGGCACAAGCTTCGCGGGCACAAGCTTCACGGGCACAAGCTCCTCAGGAATTCAGAATCATGTTCGTCA
>CAZSPM010000579.1:0-1803 GCA_964608785.1 uncultured Eubacteriales bacterium | reverse complement strand
TTGAGGAGCATCATCATTAGCAAAGAGAGAAAAAGAATGTATTGTGGGTGGCAGCAGATACTTTTAGGGCCGCGGCTCAGGAACAACTGGCATTATGGGGAAAAAAACTCAATATTCCTGTAATAAAAGGCCAGTACGGCGCAGACCCCGCTTCTATTATTTATGATGCCATACAATCCTTCAAGGCTCATGAATTCCAGCTCCTTCTCATCGATACGGCAGGAAGAATCCACACTAACGCTAATTTAATGAAAGAATTGGAAAAGATCAGGCGCGTCATCTCAAGAGAAATCGAAGGAGCTCCACACGAAATCTTGCTTGTCTTAGACGCCAGCATCGGTCAAAACGCATTGATTCAAGCCAGAGAATTTCTCAAATTTTCGGGCATCACCGGCGTCTTCCTCTCCAAACTGGACGGAACTGCTAAAGGAGGATGTGTTATCAGCATAGTCGAGGAGTTGAAACTTCCGATTAAATTCATCGGCATCGGTGAAGAAATGGAGGACATGCTTTCCTTTTCCCCACAAGAATTTGTCAAAGCTCTTCTTTCATGAGAAAACTTAAAGATATCTCCTACCTTCAAATGGCCTATTCCTTAGCCGAGAAAGCCAAAGGCTGGGCGAGCCCAAACCCCTACGTCGGAGCTGTTATTGTTAGAAGAGATGTCGTCATGGGCAGTGGGTATCACGAAAAACCAGGCAGACCTCATGCGGAGCTCATTGCCCTCCAAAAAGCAGGCTCTCTTTCCCAAAACTCCACTGCCTACATTACCTTAGAGCCCTGTGTGCACTGGGGAAGGACTCCTCCATGTGTGGAAAGCCTTCTCCAAGCTGGTCTTAAAAGAGTCGTTATTTCTGCTCTTGATCCCAATCCCCTCGTATTCAAAAAAGGGATCAAAAGACTGAGACACGCCGGATTAGAAGTATCAGTCGGTCTCCTTGAGGAGAAAAATGAACGCCTCAATGAAACCTATCTAAAATATATAACCAAAAAAACTCCATTTGTCGTTGCCAAAGCTGCTCTCAGCCTTGATGGCAAAATTGCCACCAAAAATTTCGACTCTCGGTGGATTTCTTCGCCTCAAACAAGAGATTATATGCATCTCTTAAGGGGCGAATACGATGCGATTATGGTAGGCATCAATACACTCATCAAGGATGATCCTCTTTTAACTGTTAGACATCGGAATTGGAAAGGGAAAAAAATCATGCGGATTATCATCGACTCTCGCCTCCGTTTTCCCTTAGGTTCAAGGATCTTTTCCACTCTCTCCCAAGGAAAAATATTGGTTTTCACCCTCCGTAATGCCTCTGACAAAAAAGCAGAAGCTCTGAGTAAAAAGGGGGCGGATGTCGTTTTTCTCCCCCGCACCTCATCCCAAGTGGATATAAAAAAAGCTCTCGTCTGGTTAGGCAAGAATGAAATAGCAAGCGTGCTCGTTGAAGGAGGCCCCCTCTTGTTGACTTCCATGCGCGAAAAAATGCTAATTGACAAGATCTTCCTCAGTGTCTCCCCTAAAATAATCGGGGGGAGTAAAGCCCCTTCTCTCTTCCAGGGTAGAGGTATTGACTTCATCAAAGATTCGCTTCTTCTCAAAAGACTAAACTCTTTTCAAATAGATAATGACACTATTTTCAAAGGATATTTCTAATGTTCACAGGAATCATCAATCACATTGGCCTTTTCAAAGGATACAGAAAGGGCAAACAGGAAATGGCTGTCGAGGCTGCAACGCTTTCTTCTCGAATAGAAATCGGAGAAAGCTTGTCTGTCAACGGAGTCTGCCTGAGCCTTATTAAAAAG
>CAZSPM010000578.1:0-1807 GCA_964608785.1 uncultured Eubacteriales bacterium | reverse complement strand
CTTTGGAATCTCTACTGGCTTGGAGTACACACCCGACCGCTTTTCGAGCACCGAGGAAGTCATCGAGCTCTGCCGTGTCGTTTCCAAGGCAGGTGGTTTCTACGGCACTCATATGCGCAACGAAGATACACGCCTCATGGAAGCCGTGGCGGAAACCATTCACATTGCCGAAAGCGCGGGGCTTCCGCTCCAGATTTCCCACCTCAAAGCCGCTGGCAAGGACAATTATTATAAGATCGCCATGGTGTTTGATCTTATGGAAAGAGCCAAGGAGAGGGGAGTCGATGTGACTGCCGATCGCTATCCCTATACGGCATTCAGCACGACTCTAAACATCATGTTCCCAATATGGGCGCTTTCAGGAGGTCCCGAGGAATTTGTCAAACGGCTGAAGGACAGGGACCTTCGTCAAAAAATGAAGGAAGAAACTCTGGAGAAAGTTGAAGGCAACAATTCATGGAAAAACATGCTTATCACGAATGTAGGCAATGAACAGAATAAACATCTTGTGGGTAAATATATTCTGGAGGCGGCCGATGAGAAGCATCAGGATCCCTATGAATTTGCTTGTGAACTCCTCATCTCTGAAGGAGGAGGTTTGAGTATCACTGGTTTTGGAATGAGCGAAGAAAACACCTCATCAGTCTTGAAACATCCCCTGATAATGCTCTGCTCAGATGGCCGGGCTTTGGCGCCTTACGGCCTTTTAGATAGAGGTATCCCTCATCCCCGCAACTACGGCGCCTTTCCTCGTTTCTTGGGAACATATATCCGGGAGAAAAAACTATTGCCTCGTCCAGAAGCCATCAGGAAGATGACCTCAATGCCTGCGGCAAAAATGGGCTTAAAAAAGCGAGGAACGATAAAGAAGGGAAACTGTGCAGATATTGTTATTTTTGACTCATCGAAAATATCAGACAAAGCCACTTACATCGAGCCAAAGCAATATCCTGAGGGGATCGATTATGTCATCGTTAACGGTAAGGTGGTTGTAGACCACGGCGAGCATACAGGGGAACTTCCTGGAAAAGTCCTTCATGGACCTGGAAAGAGATAATCGGCTCAGAAAGGCTAAATCTTCAAGGTCATGGAGCCTTCCTCCAGCCCCTCAGATTCATCCGCTCATAGGAACTCCATTTGGTACCCTCTAATTAATAAATTAGTTACTCATTTTTGTGATGAGCCTAGAGAAATTGTTCAGTTTTTTTTAACAATGATATTCGGGATATTTTTCTCTTTCAGCAGATTGTTCAAAGCGGGAAGATCTTTGTCGAGAATTTCTCTTAGTCGAGTGTTGTGGTTTGTAACTCGCTCTTTATACATCTCATGTACCTCAATCTGTTGGGTGGTCGGTGGAAAATCAGATGAGCCAACCTGATTGGCAAGGCTTGAAATCTTTCTATGGAGCTTACACGGCCAGCGAAGGATATCCTGTGTTGCAGTACCGCCAGTCAGTCTCATTTGAAACAGATTTTCTTCCACTTCTATGAGCTGTTTGTCCAGTTCCTCGCCCGCTTTTATGATCGATTCCTCGTCTTCCTGTCCTTTCAAGAGTTCGTTTAAATCGTAAATCTGCTTTCTGGTCAATTCGATTTTATTAATCATATCCACAAGGGTGTTCATATTATCTCGAATTTCTTGCAATAAATTCAGTTGAGTGTGGATGTCTTCTTCGGATCCGGCAGAATTCGGATCTTTCATCACCTCGAGCTTCTGGGCAAATTCAGCTCCATCGACATTGAGTTTCACCGTGTATGTTCCGGGAGCCATCAGGACTTTGATAGGCCTGCCGGAACCAGCCAGGGCT
>CAZSPM010000577.1:0-1810 GCA_964608785.1 uncultured Eubacteriales bacterium | reverse complement strand
GGAACCTTCGAAGAGCGCGAATAACACGCCTGTCAAGGTTGCCCTTGTTCCTATCACCCAGGCACCGATGCGGTTTATGCTCGCATCAAAAAAATCAAGGGCCATATGCACACGCTCCAGGGCTTTACTCCTGACAATTTCTTCTGTCAAGTTCTTTAAGTCATCATTTAAAATAACAACGTGGTCACTATCCCACCTCACTCCTCGGCTGATGTGCAGAAGAAGCTCCTCAGAAAACTGAAGAATCGAAGAGATCTTATCGGCAACCGATTCAGTGGGATGAAAATGTCCCAGATCAAGGCAGAGCATTTTTCCCCTTGAAAGGGCATAACCCAAATAGAATTCATGGGAACCAACAACAAAGGATTCACTGCCTATGCCAAAAAGCTTACTCTCAACAGAATCCTTCATCTCTGAGGGATTGTATTCCACTGTATAAATTTTGTCTAAAGCCTCTTTCAGGAGCGTACGGTGTGTCCAGCGATCGACAGGAATATCCTTTGTGCCATCAGGTATCCAAAGATTGTGGATGCATGGGCTCTGAAGCTCTCGCCCCATGAAGACGCTGATTTCGCGGCATCTCTTTACATGTGCTATCCAGAATTCACGAATTTCCTTATCCTTGCTACTCAGAGTGAACCCGGAGTCTGCTTTAGGGTGGGAAAAGCAGGTCGCATTGAAGTCGAGTTTAAGTCTCTCTTTTTTTGCCCAATCGATCCAACTCTTAAAATGCTCAAGATTAATTTCATTCCTGTCTGCAGGCTTTCCGCCAAAATCCCCATACATCGCATGCAAGTTTAAACGATGGCGTCCGGGAATCAAGGAATAAGCTTTCTGAAGGTCCATCCGAAGCTCATTAATTGTCTGTGCTCTCCCTGGGTAGTTGCCCGTCACTTGAAGACCTCCTCGTTCATGGCGAGCATCCGGCCTCTCGAAGCCTCCCAGGTCATCGCCTTGCCAACAATGGAGAGAAAGGGATATATTTTCCAAAATTTCAAGAGCTTTTTGGGAGCTCGCGCCAAATTGGGAGTAGCGTTCTTGAGCTAAATGGTAAGCTTTCTCAATTTTTGTTGAATCCGTCATGATTTCACCTTTATTCGGTCAAATTTAAATCTCATTTCTAGCCCTCTCACAATATCTATTACCGATATTTTGATAAAAGAAATTCAATCTGCGGTTATATTCTGAAACCTCTCGTATGCTATTTCCCATTCTGGGGTTTGCTCTGGCTCATATCTTACAAAATCAAAAGACTCTTTGATGACTTCCCTCATATCCTCGTGAGAAGCAATACATCCTATAGAGAGGGCTTGAACCATGATATTCCCAACCGCTGTTGCTTCTGTCGGTCCTGCAATAACAGGGAGCCCTATGGCGTTTGCCGTAAATTGACAGAGGAGACTATTCTGCGCGCCTCCGCCCATGATATGGATTCTGCGAATAGGCTGGGGATATATTTTCTTTAGTTGATCCAGGACGATGCGGTATTTTAGGGCTAGGCTTTCAAGAATGCATCGCACAAAACCCGCAGGGGAATCAGGAATGGGTTGCCCAGTTTTTCTGCAGAAGGTGCAAATCGCCTCAGGCATGTTTGGGGGATTGAGAAACCCCACCCAATCAGGATGAATGATTGATCTAAAAGGAGGAGCATTTCTGGCCGCTTCAACCAATTCATCGTAGTCATAACTCTTCTTTTCGGCCCACGCCTTTCGACATTCCTGTAGCAGCCATAGCCCTGTAATATTCTTCAGAAAACGGAAAGTCCCTTCAATCCCTCCCTCATTGGTAAAGTTTAAATTCTGGGTTTTCT
>CAZSPM010000576.1:0-1812 GCA_964608785.1 uncultured Eubacteriales bacterium | reverse complement strand
CCTGCAGAGCTTGTGCCCGCAGAAGCGGGTAACAGGAATCCAGCTGTCATTCCTGCAGAGCTTGTGCCCGCAGAAGCGGGTAACAGGAATCCAGCTGTCATTCCTGCAGAGCTTGTGCCCGCAGAAGCGGGTAACAGGAATCCAGCTGTCATTCCTGTGGAAACAGGAATCCAGTGATTGGTTATGAATATAATCTACTGCCAATTATTGAGAACTTACAAATTTTAGCGATAAAGGAGAAAATCATGGCAGATTTAACCACCTCTTATATGGGATTAAAACTCCGGAATCCTATAGTTGTTTCTAGCAGTGATTTGACTAAAACTGCTTCAGGCCTTATTCGATGCTATGAAGCAGGCGTGGGTGCAGTGGTTCTCAAGTCAATATTTGAGGAGCAATTCATAGAAGCAGAATCGCTATCGAGAGAAGGCTACAATATTCACCCGGAAGCTAGGGATTACTTGCAGAGCGGTGCTTTGTTGGATTATGCTCCGCAAAAAATTTCTCAAGTGATTGAAGCGGCAAAAAAGGAAGTCAAGATCCCAATAATTGCCAGCATCAACTGCCAGTCTTCCAAGTTGTGGCCAAGATTTGCCCGACAATTTCAGGATGCTGGAGCGGATGGGCTGGAGCTAAATATTTATTTCCTCCCTCTTGACCTCGATTCTCCGGGGTCAGAATATGAGGAATATCATGTCCAGATTCTAGAAGAAGTAAAAAAGGCGGTTTCAATTCCTGTTGCAGTCAAACTCGTATCCCAGGTCACTTCAGTTTCTAACTTGGCGAATAGATTGGCAAAAGCTGGCTGTGAGGCCATTGTCCTTTTCAACTGGTTCCTCGAGCCTGATATAAATATTGAAAATCTCAATACAAGAAATATAATCGGCAAAGGGAATTTCCGTCAGTCTTTAAAATGGGTGGCTCTTCTGGCAGGAAGAATCGATAGTGATATTGGCACTTCTGGGGGAGTGCAAACAGCTGACGATGTGATCAAACAGATCCTGGCAGGGGCTTCAATAGTTCAAGCCTGTACTCTCTTCTATCAACAGGGGCTTGAGGGCGTCAAAAATCTTTTAAAAGGAGTCGAGGAATGGATGGATAATCATCGTTATTCAAGCTTAGATGATTTTAGGGGAGAACTCTCCTTTAAAAAACAGGAGCTGAGTTTTAAAGGAGTGGGCGAGGCTGATGCTTATTTTAGAGCTCAGTATTTAAAAGCCTATTCGAGAATAGAATAAAAGAAAGGGGGTAATAATGCAAAAAATAACTGAGATTTTTGTTGTTCTGGAAAATCGGCCATCGACTTTAGGAGAATTGTGCGGCCATCTGGCTGAAAACAAAATAAACATTGAAGCTATTGGGGTTTTTCAGGATACAGCCAAGCTTTATGTCAAAAATGTCACCAAGGCAATGAAGCTATTGGACAAATTGGATTATACTACGGAGATGAGAGATGTCCTCAAAGTAGACCTTGAAAACCGCCCCGGAGCCTTGGCCGAGGTTGCTGCCAAATTGGGAAATAAAGGAGTCAACATCGAGTATTGCTATGGAACCCTAAGCAAGAAGGGAGATATCACTTCGGTTATCATTGATGTTTCAGATATTGATAGGGCCATTAAGATTTTAAAAAGTTAAACAGAAAGGATGGGGTCGCGTCTCAACATTTGACATTTGTGTTTGAAAATAAACAGAAAGGATGGGGTCGCGTCTCCACATTTGACATTTGTGTTTTTAAATAGAAAATCTATTTTATAGCCTTAATTCTATGAAAATCATTACAGACTCATTACATGTCACACGATGAGTCTTCGG
>CAZSPM010000575.1:0-1813 GCA_964608785.1 uncultured Eubacteriales bacterium | reverse complement strand
AAGCTTAGGTACTTCACCTTCTGTAGAATAAAGTCCACTTACACCATCTAATTTTGCACTAACTACATATTTTTCAGGATCATTGATGATAAGAAGTGTTGCTATAAAGCGGGGAACAAAGCGGCGGGTTTCAGGAGGGAGCATCCGATAGAGATCCCAGAAATTGTCAAGGTATTTTACGCGTTGATAGCGGATGACTTTTTGAACTCGAAATTCTCCGCAGTTGTAAGCCGCTAAGGCAGTAGTCCAGTCTCCGAAAAGGGAATGCAGCTCGTCTAAATACTTAGTAGCTGCTTGGGTGGATTTCTGGGGGTCCATTCTCTCATCGATCCATCTGTCTCTCTTCAATCCAAATCGAGTTCCTGTAGAAGAGATGAACTGCCAGAGCCCTAGAGCTGCCGCACGGGAGAAAGCTTTGACTTTAAACCAGCTCTCGATCACGGGAACCCAGGATAGTTGTTCAGGAAGGCCTTCTTTTTTCAATTCTTCCAGGATCATCTCTCGGTAAAAGCCTGAGCGCTTGTAGGCTTCTTCGAAGAATTTTCGCTCTTCAGTCTGGAAGCTTTCAATCTCTAACTGGACATCTTTATTTTCAACAAGGGGAATGGTCTTGTTGTTGTCCCCTACCACAATGAAGCGAGAGGCGTAGATTTCCTGGATTCTCTGGGCGATCAAGAGCCTGAGGTTGTTTTTATCCTGGATGAGGGAGGATTCTGGAAGAAGGTTAAGTTTTAGGATCAGGCTATAAGCCTCATCTAAAGCATCCAGGGCAGCATCGAAATCTCCCATTTCCCAGGAAAGCTGTGAATCTTGATAGGCATAAAGGGCCTCATCGAGTAATTCAGATGGATCTATTGTCTTGACTATAGGAAGTCCTTCTTTAGAAGGAACTTCGTTCCTTTCAGGAGTTTTTGTTTCATCGACAGTGAACTCTTTCTCTCCTTGTTTAACCTCTTCGGTGACCTGAGCCTCAGAGGCTGTGGACTGAGGGCTAGTCTGGATTTCCTTAGCTGTGCTCTGGTGAGAACAATTCCAAAGAAAGATAGAAAGAGCTATGGCTAGAAGGATAAAGAAAGAATGTCTGATATTTTTCAATGTATACAAAAGGTTTATATATAACATTCTAAAGGAGAAGAGTCAAGGTCAAATCAAGGGGACGTTCCCCAAAGTGCCACCCTATTCTAATTTAAGGAATAGTATTTTCCATATGCTTTGTTTTAGAAATCTAATTAAGGAGATAAATTATAGGGTGGCACTTTGGGGAACGTCCCCAATTTTCCTTTGGGGAACGTCCCCGATTTTTTTGTGCCAGTTCCAGGCCGTTTCAAGAATGGTTTCAATATTTGAATATTTGAGCTTCCATTCTAGCAATTGTTCGGCTTTTTCGTTGGAAGCCAACAGTACGGGAACGTCTCCTTCCCGCCTGGGCATCTGAGTGTAGTTGACCTTTTGGCCTGTTGTTTCCTCGACCTTTTTTATGATTTCTAAAACCGAGTAGCCCTTGTTTGTCCCCAGATTAATAAACTCGCTGCGGGAGGAGGCCAAAATCTTTTTTAGGGAAAGCACATGAGCATTTGCCAAATCGGTGACATGAATATAATCTCTGACAGCAGTTCCGTCATCAGTGGGAAAATCCGTTCCAAATAGATTAAAACTCTCCTTTTTTCCCAATAGAAATAGGAGGATGTTGGGAATGAGATGTGTTTCAGGATCGTGAAGCTCTCCCAATCGGCCATCAGGATCAGCTCCTGCGGCATTGAAGTAGCGGAGAGAGATAAATTTTAAGCCATAGGCTCTTTCATAATCCTCTAGG
>CAZSPM010000574.1:0-1823 GCA_964608785.1 uncultured Eubacteriales bacterium | reverse complement strand
ATTCCTCAGGGGGGGAACGAAGCCCTGTCCCCGTCATCGTTGTTGAAGGGCCGGGAGAACAATTGGCAGAGGTTCCTGTACATACTTTCCGTTTGACGGGAAGTTACAGGTTTCCTATCGGCTTGATTGCTACTGTAAACGCCAGGTTCAAGAGCACATCCAAGTTCAAGTCATCTTATTCTGCGACAGGTTTTTTTAATCAGCCGGAACACTGGGTATGGGATTTTGCCCTTGTTCAGCCTTTATTCAATGACAGGATGACTCTGAAATTTGCCATTGAGAATGTTTTTAGCAAGCTCTACTATGAAGTGGGAGCTATCCCTTCAAACGTTGCAAGATACCAACTCGGTTTAAGCTGGAACTTCTAATTTTTGATGCAATTGCGATTTGGCTTATGGCTGCATTCCTTAAACAGTGATATGTTTTTCACTTTTCTCTAAAGGAGAACGAAGATGAAAAAAAGTATTTGCCTGTCTGTTGTTTTTATATTTCTTATGTCTGTCTTTTCCTGCAGTAATTTTTCAGGAGATATTCTCAAAGGTATCTCAGGTGGGGGAGGAAAGCTTGACACGGACACGATTATCGCGGGTTTGAAGGAGGCGCTCGAGGTTTCAACGGACAATTCCGTATCATCCGCGTCCAAACTCAACGGATATCTCAAGAACAAAGCAATAAAAATTCTTCTTCCCGAAAAGCTTCAGAAAACCGCCGATACGCTGAGAAAGATTGGTTTCGACAAGCAGGTGGATGAATTTGTGGAGAGCATGAACAGGGCGGCAGAAAAAGCTGCGCCTGAAGCAAAGTCAATATTTATCGATGCCATTAAGCAGATGACATTCACAGACGCAAAAAAAATTTTAAAGGGAGGCGACACTGCGGCAACAGACTTTTTCCGGAAAAAAACATCGGGCAGGCTTTATAAAACGTTCAAGCCCAAGGTTGAGGAATCAATGAAGAATGTTGGTGTTACAAATTCTTATCAGAATATGACCGGGAAACTGAAAAACCTCCCTCTTGTTGATATTGAGACACCTGACATAGGGGATTATGTTACAAACAAATCTCTTGACGGTCTTTTCTACCTTGTTGAAAAGGAGGAGAAGAAGATAAGAAAAAATCCTACGGCAAGAGTTACGGAATTGTTGAAGAAGGTTTTTGAGTAAGAGGGAATTGAGGAGAGTTTTAGTTATGTTTTCTGGACCTTCCGGTCAAGAGACTGTGTCGTAATTATGTTTTGCCATCACGAACCACTGAAAATGGGATAGATTTTTTTTTAAAACGAGATTCATCTCGTTTTTTTTTGCTCGAAATAAATTTCAAGCTACGATTGTGATACCGTCTCCAAGCCGGAAGGTGACAAAAAAATACGGAAAATAATATCACCCTCCCTGTCATCCCTCCCCCGTCGTCAGGGGAGGGATAGTAGGGATGAGTTAAAGTAAATTCTTAGTTCTGTTTTTTAAGATACCTGAAAAAATCTCCATCTGTTGAAAGCAGGAGGAAATCCTTTTCTGACAGAGTTGTTTTATAGGTTTCCATTGTTTTAATAAACTTATAGAAATCCCGTGAACTCGAGCTCTGATTATAAGCTCTTGTATAGATTGCCGCTGCTTCCCCGTCTGCCTTACCTTTGATTTCCTCAGCCGTCCGGTAGGCGCCTGACTGAATTTTTTTAAGCTCTCTCCCCTTGTCGCCAAGTATTTTGCTTGCTTCTCCCTGGCCTTCGGAACGGAATTTTTCAGCTATTCTTTTCCTCTCCGATATCATTCGCTCGAAGATTTTACGGCGCACTTCTTCAACATAGTTGATTCTTTTAAAACGGA
>CAZSPM010000573.1:0-1826 GCA_964608785.1 uncultured Eubacteriales bacterium | reverse complement strand
GCCACTATCGCATGAAAAGGGCGCACGTCATGCTCTACTTCAGCCTTTTCCAGCCACGTCTTCAGCCCTGGGTGCAAGCTCTCGCGTATTATGCTGCCCTTCATTAAATTATTTACTATTTCAGTAAGGCGTTTCTCCGCAAGCGGGTCATCTTTATCAGGCCCACAATAAAATGCTTTCATCACCAACCTTTCCCACCTTTTTGGATACTGTGAAACTATTCTTCTCGTGTTCTGGCCAAATTTTTCCCTAAAAAATAAGTGTTTCTTTCGGTCGGCCCACTGAGCGACCAATTCTGGCTCCAAGGCAAATTCGTAGATCATCTCAAAAAAGCTCCCCCACTCGTTCGTCGAAAAATCCACTGGGCCAAGGGTCGAGGAAGACACCCTCTTTATTGACACGGATTGGCAAAGAAGATACCCCTTTGGACCCATTTTCGATGAAATTTATTGAAAGCGATTCCGGGGTCAGAGATAAATTATCCGAAACTTTCCCATCGCTCGTCTCTCGAATTCTCCTTAGAATCCGGAGCAATAGATGTTCACTGTGAGTTTCCAGTATAAAGAGAACTCCCGATCGCTCCTTGATTTGTTGGATGAAGAGATCACCTAGAGCAACCTGAAGAGCTGGATGAGTATGAAGTTCTGGCTGCTCAATAGTAATCAACCCCTCTTTGTGAAGGGCTGCAACAAGGACAGGAAGAACCTGGGAGATTCCGACTCCAATCTCGTGAGGAACAACCTTAAGATTCGTCCTTTCCTCTCGTAGATATAGCCGTTTTTTTATTGGAAGTCCCTCGATCTCTTCTAAGATTCCTTTAAGAGTCTTATTATGTGAAGGTTCCTCCATCAGACGTTTTACCGTATCTAAATTGAGTTCCTTGTATTTTTTTAGCTCGACATGGTAACCAGTATTGAGATGATCTTCATCTGCTAACCAGGAATTCACTGTATCGATGAAGGTTTGTTCTGAATTATATAAAACATCCCAAGCCGCCAGTCCATTTGACCAACCTGCTTTATTTACAGAGCGTTCCGGGCTATAAAACCGATGAGGTATCTCACGGATAGGACCAACATAGCAAAACTGCATTAGTTCATCCTTGAGCATTTCACCAGGACCCACTATGAGGGTAGAAAGGAACTGAATAAAAAGATGTTCCTTTTTGCTATGACCATCACTCTCCTGCCTCTCTTTTTCAATTTCAGGATGCTCACTTACAGCATCTAATATCTCTCTTTTTGTTTTTGCTCCTGCTTCAGAAATGATCCTTTTCCTCAGAGCAGAACGTCGAAGCTCTAAATCACCTGCTTCAGACTCTTTCGGCCACTCAGCATCTCCTTGTTGTAAAAGTGGCCTCCCCCAAACTGGAAGAGCCGACCCTTTCAGGTCGAGTTCGACAAGGTTATCCAAGAGGTTACAATTATCCCCCAAAAAATACTGGAAAACCTCGGTGAATATCTTTTTGGAATTATTACGCGTCTCTTCACTAACGTCGGCGGGTTCCTCTGATATTGGCTCTCCATATAGCATCGGTTTAAATAACCTCCGACTCTCCTCATCTGCTATGTAGGTTCCTTTACCGAATATCGGGTTAAAGATATTTATCTCTGAAAGGTATACATTAGCTCCATCCTCTGTAGCATTATTCGTCGCCAGATGCATGCCGTTAATGCCTACAACATATGAACATAACACTGGCTTAGAGAGAGTCTCGCTCCAACAGACTGAAATTTCAATGTAAGCTTTCTCTGCTATAGAAACATTTTCCCATAGTTCAGAATCCCACAGATCAAAAAGAGTAAGATCTTCATTCCCTTCAAGAT
>CAZSPM010000572.1:0-1829 GCA_964608785.1 uncultured Eubacteriales bacterium | reverse complement strand
GAAGACAAGGTGCGGGGCTTTACTGTGGAAGACTTGCTCAAGTTCGATGAAGTTGATGTTTTGCGACTCAAGCCGAAAGCCGACGGCTCTCACAAGTGGCATGATGGAACTCTAACTCAATGGAAAGAAATCCAGGCTGGAGAAAACGACATCATTCTCACGAGAGATCCAAATAGGCCCTCGAGGGCTTACCTTGGAGTTTATATCGTTGTGACAAGGTGGACAAAAGCAAAGATTGTATTGAAGAGCCCGCAGATGTTTCGAATCTACTTGGATGGAAAAGCCGTTGCCACCAAAGCAACGATCCAGAACTCCGAAGAAGGAAAGGCCAAATCCGAAGGAAGACAAGCGTCGGCAGATTTAAAATTGGAAACAGGAAAACATTTAATTCTGGTAAAGACCGTGGCTGACCCTGGGTCAAATTCGGATTGGGCGATTAAAACTCATCTCGCTTTTGATAAAAAATTTGCATCCCCTTTCCCGCCTCCGCGTTTTTCCCTCTCTCCTGAACAAACAATGACGATCAAACACCTCCTTGATGGCCCAAAGGTCAGCAATGTTTCCATCTCCCCAGATGGAAATTTGGTTGCCATGTCCATAAGCCAAACGCTTCCTCCCAGCAATGAATCTGAAACATGGGTAGAAATGTACCGGGTGGATGACGGCAGCCTCATTCAAACCTACAGAGGTGGAACAAGAATATCAAGAGTTAACTGGGCTTCCTCTGGAAAAAAATTCTCGTATACAAGCTATGATAAATCAGGCGGAACCATCTGGATTGTAGACTTGGAAAAAGGGACATCCACACCCCTTCTAAAAAATATTAAAGATCTAGGAGGTCATGTTTGGGCTCCCGATTCCAGTTATATCGTCTACTCTGTTACAGAGAAGGGGGAAAATGATAAGGCCCGAAGCATAAGAAGATTCAAAAACCTGGCTGACAGGCAGCCCTGGTGGCGAGATCGCAGTTATCTCTATAAAATTATCGTACCTGAGGGAATCCGCCAGAGGCTGACTGCTGGAGAACTCACTACAAACCTAAACAGCATAAGTCCGGACGGCAAAACTCTCCTTTTTACGCGTCCTCTTGTCGATTATTCTGAGCGACCCTTCTCCAAAACAGAGCTCTATTCCCTCAACCTCGAATCGCTGGAAGCACAGCAGCTGTGGAAAGGAAAATGGTTCAATGGCGCACAATGGGGACCAGACGGGAAAAAACTGCTGATTCTTGGAGGCCCTGAAGCTTTTGGAAAGGCAGGAGTCAATGTATCAAAAGGCATTATCCCCAATGCATATGATGTTCAAGCATATATTTTCGATCCAGCCACTAAAGGTGTTGAATCCATAAGTCGAGATTTTAATCCCTCAATAAATCGGGCTTTCTGGAGTCGAATCGAAGACTGCATCTACTTTATCACCACAGACCGTTCTTACGTGCGTCTCTACAGGTATGGCCTGGACAAAAAAGAGTTTTCCCTGATAACGAGCGGTGTTGAGGTTATCCATGGATTTGACCTGGCAGAAAACAAACCTGAGTCTGTCTATACAGGATCGAGCGCTACATTGCCTCCTAGAGCTTATATTATGGACCTCAAGAGCAAGAAAGCCCGCCTTTTTAAAGATCCAGGAGAAAAGGAGTTCGCCGATGTCTCGTTTGGAAAAGTCAAACGCTGGACATTTAAAAATAATAAAGGCGTGAGAATAGAAGGCCGAGTTTACTATCCTCCAAATTTCAATCCAGCCAAAAAATATCCTTGCATCGTTTACTACTACGGCGGGACTTCACCTGTCACCCGCGATTTTTGGGGTCGGTATCCCAAAAATCTCTC
>CAZSPM010000571.1:0-1832 GCA_964608785.1 uncultured Eubacteriales bacterium | reverse complement strand
GGCAGAGGCGGCACTGTGTGAAAGCGAAGAAAAATATCGCGCTCTTGCTCATAATGCAATGGATGGGATTTACATCATAAATCCAGAAGGCTTTGAATACGTCAATCCTGCTTTTGAGGAAATATTCGGCTATAAAGCAGAAGAAGTATGTCACAAGGACTTCAATTTTTTTGACCTCATCTATCCTGAGGATAGAAAAATTATTGCGGAGAGAGAGATCGCCAGGAAAAAAGGGAAGAGACTTCCGTCCATGTATCTATTCAGAGTGATGACCAAAGACAGAAAATTAAAACATGTTGAAGTAAACACGGTTCCCCTCCCAGGTAAGAAAGTAAGAATATTAGGAATACTGAGAGACATCAAGGAACGCATGCAGGCCGAAAAGCAGGTTAAGGCATCGCTCAGGGAGAAAGAAGTGCTTCTGAGAGAGTTACACCACCGGGTCAAAAATAACATGCAGGTTATCTCCTCTATCCTGAATCTTCAATCCAGCCGTATCAAGGATAAGAATGTCCTTGAGATGTTCAAAAAAAGTCGAGACCGTATCCGGTCAATGGCTCTCATCCATGAGAAGCTGTACCAATCCAAAGACTTTGCAAGAATCGATCTTGCTCGATATGTCCAAAGCCTAGCTTCTCACCTTTTCCACTCTTACAATGTCGATCCCAATGTCGTTAGATTGAAGACGGATGTGGAGGATGTATTTCTGGACATCAATACAGCCATTCCCTGTGGGCTGATTATCAATGAGCTTGTCTCAAATTCTATCAAACATGCTTTTCCTAAGGGCAGAGCCCGGGGAGACAAAGGCAAAGTAAGGGGCGAAATTCTGATCAGTGTTCATTCGGATAAAAACGGTCAGACAACATTACTGCTTGCAGATAATGGAATGGGTCTGCCCAAAGATTTCGACATCAGGAAAACTAAATCTCTTGGTCTGCAACTGGTGAATGACTTAGCGAATCAGCTTGAAGGCTCTATCAAGCTTCAAAGAAGACGCGGAACCGCTTTCAGAATCACATTCAGTCTTCCAAAATAGAGGCAAAAATCATTCTCGCCCTTGTATTCTTTCGATTACCCCTCCCCCTGCAACTACATCTCCTTCATAGAAGACTGCCGCTTGGCCAGGGGTGACTGCCCTCTGGGGTTTTTCGAATTCCAATAAGGCCTGATCCGAATCAACTGGAGAAAGAATGGCTTTTGCTTCTCTGTGCTTGTATCGGATTTTAGCCTTTACCCTAAGGGGCTCTATTAATCTATTCTTTGATATCCAATTTATCCTGGAAGCCAGAAGAGTTTTTTCATAAAGATGCTCATCTTTTCCGACAACGATTGTATTTTCATTGCTCCGAATGGCTATGACATAGAGCGGATGCGGGGCCGTAATACCCATCCCTCGGCGTTGTCCGACAGTAAAATGAGCAATTCCATTATGCTCGCCCAAGACTCGGTTTTCGACATCTAAAATAGGCCCCGGACGGAGGGCTTCAGGAATTCTTGTTCTGAGGAATCCTGCATAATCATTATCAGGCACGAAACATATCTCCTGGCTTTCAGGCCTTTGAGCCACCGGGAGCCCGAATTCCTTTGCCCTTTCTCTCACTTCCTTTTTTGTGAAACGACCTATGGGCATTAATGTGCGAGATATTTGGTCTTGCGTTCATGGATAAAGAAAATAGGATTGGTGCTTGCCTCTGTCTTTTACTTTTTTCTCAGCCATGACACTATTGTACCAGCCGTTTCAGGGTTGGTAGAAGTAATACCTTTTGTGTTAATTTAATCACATGGCACCAGCAGGTAGAAAAAAAGGTGAGGAAAAGGTTCGTCGAACG
>CAZSPM010000570.1:0-1835 GCA_964608785.1 uncultured Eubacteriales bacterium | reverse complement strand
GCTTCATGGGCCACTTCCTCGCCGCTGCAGCAATCTTGACTCGTGAATAATCCAGCTAAGAATAGAGAAAGAGAATTCTAGGAAAAGGATTTAGTCTATGGAGGCTATTTTGGGGATTAAAATTTTCGAAAAATATTAAATCCCAGGCGAAAATCTTTATCCTTTAATCTGAAATCTCCCCCGGAAATGAATTGATCAGATGTCAGGCCGGTTGAATTAAGAATAAAAACCTGAAAGACGTGTCCACCGATTTTCTTCTCTACACCCAATCCCCAACCGTTGGAATTGGCCTTGTATCCGGATAAGACAGGAATCCATTCCCAAACGAGCGAAAAATCATTAAAGAACATGAGTCTCCCCCCTGTTCCCAAAGCAAGAGTTCCATCTGGAAAAGGTTCCCAGTGGTTTGTGTTGGACGAATAGCCGGGTACAAGGAGAAAAGACAGCCTTTCACTGAATTGATGGGACAGGATGAATTTCAGGTTGAATTTCATGTTATCCGATTGGAAAACACCCTCACCTGGTGAAGTCTGAGTAACTAAGCTGGTGCCAATGCTTATTGCCGCAGAAAAGGGAAGAGCCGGTCTTTTTCCCTGATTTAGAATGATCCAATCAAGCGATAGCTCAAATTCTTGGAATAAGTTGCTCCTTGCCAGAGTTAGGTTGAGATTATCGCTTATCCCATAACCAAAACTTAAGAGGATAAATGCGGGTCCGTCTATCCCAAAGAATGTATCATAGCCGCTATCGATTGCTGGACGGTAACGGTGAGAGATCCTGAAGAGAAAGTGATTTTTCCTTATGGACTGAGTAGTAGGAAGATTGATAATCCGTGTTCCCCAGAAAGATGGCTTTTTAAATTTTCTTTTATTCACTCTTTCTTGTTTTTCGAGAGCCAGGCTTGTTGCTGCTCGAGTGAGTATTTCGTCTTTTTTGATTTGACTTTTTTTAAGGCTAAAGATCCAGTTTTCTAAAGTTTGGATTTCTTTTTCTTGCAGGGGAGGGGCAAAGAGTGGCATGCGTCCTCCAACTATTTCCGTATCGCCTTTGATTTTCATCAGAATGTAACTCTTTTCTGGGATCTGTGTATCCACTAATTTCAGAGATGAGATTTCCTGACCGGGGATATTTAAGAGAGCTTTTATAAACTTATCTTTCTCTAGATTAAGGTTCATCTTAGGGTATGCGCCGCTATGGCAGCCGGAAACGCTGCAGTTTTGTGTCAATATATTCTCTGTAGCCTTTAGCAGTTCATTATCTGATTGATCTGTTGATAAACTCGTTTCTGGGTTTTTTAGCGGTTGGAATCCGGCTGAGAGGGATAGAGTTATTCCAAGGGAAATAATGAAGATAAAGAAGAATTGCTCATATTTTAGCTTCATGGATTTCTCCCCTGAAAATTAGTTTATTAGAGCCTTAATCTAATTATCTTTTGCGCCTTGGTTTATCCAGTTTTTGATATTTTGGATTTTAACACTGCTCAGAGCACTGCCTCCTTGCGGCATGCGGCTACCAAAAGTCTGATTGCCCTCAATTTTCAGAACCAGATAACTATTCGCCGCGTCACCTGGTTTTACCCTTTTTTTGCTAGGCTCTTGTCTGGAATCGACATCTACCAGGTTCGTATAGGCCTGTCCCTGAGATAGATTCAATCCTTCCTGGGCAGTACTATTATGGCAGCCAGAAACTGCGCAACTGGCAGTGAAAATAGTTTGTATATCCTGAGAGAATGAAGGATCTGATTTAACCTGCTCTGGTGGCTGTGTCTCTGTGGGAGCGTCACTTCCACAAAAATAAAAACCAATAACAATAATTAGAAACATGGCTAATATGTA
>CAZSPM010000569.1:0-1837 GCA_964608785.1 uncultured Eubacteriales bacterium | reverse complement strand
GTGCTGAACGTACTGTGGCAGGTTTTCACTCGTTTCATCCTGAAAAATCCCAGCTCTTTTACAGAGGAGTTAGCCCGCTATCTTTTGATTTGGGTGGGTTTGCTGGGGGCAAGCTATGTCGCTGGTTTGAAAATGCACCTGGCGATCGATGTTGTGTTGAAGAGCCTTGCCAGGAAATCAAGAGATCTGACTGAATTATGTATCCAGCTTTTTATATTTCTCTTTGCCCAGTTCGTGATGGTCATCGGAGGCATCCGCCTCGTAGCGATCACTCTGAAATCAAATCAAATATCTGCTGCTTTGCAGCTTAAACTGGGATACGTCTATTTGGTTCTTCCCTTAAGCGGTTTGCTGATCATGTTCTACACATCACTCTTTTTTATCGAGAAAATCCGAGAAATGACTGAAAAGTCATCTGCATATAAAACTGGTCTTGCTAAGGGCGGTCGAGCCTAGAGAAAGAGAATGGAACTCCTTCACATATTAATTCTGGTTGGAAGCTTTGCTTTTCTTCTTTTCCTGGGTGTTCCCATTTCTTTTAGCATAGGCATTTCAACCATTGCGACCATGCTGTTGACCATAAAGAGCGGCCCAGCATTGACCACAGTTGCCCAGCGCATGGCCACTGGGTTGGACAGTTTTGCCCTTCTGGCTATACCCTTTTTCATACTTTCAGGCCAGCTGATGAACAGGGGCGGGATTGCCAGACGCCTGGTTGATTTTGCTAAAGCTCTAGTCGGCATGTTTCCAGGCGGTTTGGCCTTTGTCAACATCATGGCTGCCATGCTTTTTGGTTCGATATCCGGCTCAGCCGTCGCATCTTCTGCCGCCATCGGGGGATTTATGGTACCCATGATGAAAAAAGAAGGATATGACCTGAATTACAGCGCTGCCATCAACATCACATCTTCCACCACAGGACTTATCATTCCTCCCAGCAATATCCTCATCGTCTATTCTTTAGCCAGCGGAGGTGTGTCTATCGGCGCTTTGTTTGTGGCGGGGTATTTCCCTGGGATTTTAATAGGCCTATTGTTGATGGCGGTTGCAGGGATAATTGCCTACAGGAAAAAATACCCTGTTAGCCAGAGGATAAAAGCCAAGGAAAGCTTCCTGCGATTTCTTATAGCATTACCGAGTCTTTTTTTGGTCATTCTGGTTGTTGGCGGAATCGTAGCAGGCTATTTCACAGCCACAGAAGCCTCTGCCATTGCAGTCCTCTACACGCTCATTTTGTCTGTTCTCATCTACAGGGAAGTCAAATGGAAAGAACTGCCAAAAATCCTTCTGGATTCAACAATCACTACTTCTATTGTCATGCTGCTTATCGGCGCCTCGATGGCCATGTCATGGCTAATTTCCTATGAGAATATCCCTCAAAATGTCAGCTCTGCGCTTATGGCTGTTTCAAACAGTCGCATAATCATCCTGTTGATTATCAATATTACCCTTCTGCTGGTGGGGACCTTCATGGATATGACGCCAGCCGTATTAATTTTTACGCCCATTTTTCTGCCTGTAGTGATGCAGTTTGGCGTTGATCCGATTCATTTCGGTATTATCATGGTGCTGAATCTCTGCATTGGTTTATGCACGCCGCCGGTTGGAAGTGTTTTATTCATAGGGTGTGGGATAGCTGGGACGAGTATTACGCAGGTTTTAAGGCCGCTTCTGCCCCTGTTTATCGCTATGCTGATTTCCCTGCTACTGGTTACCTTTATTCCCCCAATAAGCCTGTTTTTGCCTAAACTGTTTGGTTATTAAGTTCCAATGGGGTCAGGTCTTGTTTTTTAGGTAAAAAACAAGACCTACATCCGCTTCCACGCTTGACTTGTCA
>CAZSPM010000568.1:0-1840 GCA_964608785.1 uncultured Eubacteriales bacterium | reverse complement strand
GAAACCAGGTCTGACAATTAGAGAATTAAGAGACACGCTCCTCGGATTTCTGAACAAAGAGATGCGCGAGGCCCAGATTGTCTTTATCTACGATCTGGCAGAATTGTCCCATAAAAACCAGCTCCCAGGCGCTCAGCGATACCGCTCCATGCTGTTGAAATTGTTAAAGGCTTTGTTGTTTTATCATCCGCAATTTCAAGCAACCGACTCCTTTGACACCAGAATTGCCCACAGACGCGTTCCTTACCCCAGGGCCTATGACCTCCATCTTCCCGAGCAAGGCTATCTCAAAATAAAGGACCTTGGAGGGAAGACGGAATATACGGCGATCACCCAAACCGATCTTATCAGCATCATGGATCAAATCAAAGGATCGCTGGGTTTCGAAAGCAAAAGAGAGGCCCATTACAGAATCAAGCCATACCATAGATGGGATAGCCCGTTCATGGTCATGGCCGATTGCGTTTGTAACACCGTATTCAACATACTGAGAAAAAAAACTTTACCTGCCAGTCTGCCTAAGGCCCTGTTATCGGCATTCATGCCCAAGAAGAGAACGATATTTCAGAATGAATCAGAAATAGAGAATGAAAATAGGAGATGGGAGGAAATGACGAAAAAAAGACTCCTGTTCTTCTGTCCCTTTGATTACGATTTTCCCGAAAGCGTGCTTGATACTTATTACGGTGAAAATCCGGAGAGATTCCTTTCAAAAGCCTTGAAGAAGGGAATTCAATCCATGAGCGACTCGTTAATTCTTCTCCCTGCTCTCAACACCGCATTAAAAAGCTTAAGGAAAGAAGACGGTCCAATGGGTTGCAAAAGTATTCTTCAGTTAGCCCATAATATTCTTGATGCCCGTCTATACCATCTTTTTGATAGTGTGGTGAAGAACCTGATCGGGCTTGCAGAGGGGCAGTTGATTGGCATCAAGAGTGAACAAACAGATCCTGAATGGACGTCGCTACTATACCTGTATCATGATGTTGCATTGCGTTACAACAACCACACTTCGAACATTGCGGGATCCATTGTCCACAGAGACAGGGGAGTCAAAATACTTAAACAATTTCCTCCTTTAGATGTCGAGGAGATGCGGGGTTACCATGAGTTTGCCAACAGGGCTAGCGTAGTCGACACAAATGAATTTGCCTTTGGTCGGGCAATTGAGAGGTTAGAACCAGTAAAACAAAAGGAGGAAGAGATCACGCGCATTCTTGAACTTGAAAAGAACGAGATTCTTGGGAAGATATACGGATCTCTTGCTCAAAACTATGCGTTTTTATCAAAAAATGGACCGGCTAAGGAATATTTTGAAAGAGCCGCTTATCATCTGGGAAGCGGAAATCCGATGCAGGCCTCCTTTCGCGCTCACCTTGCGATTGAGATGAAAAACAGAGCGGAATATGAGAAGGAAATTTGTTCGCTGTTCAGCCAGGCGTCTCCTACGCAATATGCGGCTCTTGTCGATAAATGTCTTGAAGACTTGAGCAAGTATTATTTCAACCTTCATTTGGTTCTCAAGGGAATATTAATCTGGCCTGTCGCACGGGATGAAAAAAGAGAAAAAGGAGAGGCCGTTGCTTATGCACTACATCCTGAGAGATTAAAACGAAAAGGGCAACATCCGTGGGCGCTCATTTATATCGTACTCGGACGTCTGTTACAGGAAACCGGCGATGTGGAGCGCGCTTTGCATTTCTGGCAAGCAGGCGCGGACTTTGCAATGAATAAAGACCAACTTACTTTTATCATGATAGGACATTCCGCAAGGGCGTGGGAGGCCCTCTACTGGATGAATAACGGGGGCGGCGAGACAGCCCGCTCGCGCGCGCCGCGC
>CAZSPM010000567.1:0-1850 GCA_964608785.1 uncultured Eubacteriales bacterium | reverse complement strand
AATTATGAAACTTATGAAAGCCTGACCCCGTTGGAACCAATTTAAAAGTCAGATCCCTCTGTGCCCGCTCCGCCTGCGGGGGCATTCCTCATCAGCCAGCCTGATGTCCCTTCAATATATAATAAAGAAAGAGATGCTTTAGATAGCTTGTCTTATTTCCACTTTTTTGCTAAATTTCCCCTGAAATGCAAAAAACGAAAGAAAACAAGCAAGTCTTTCAGGTCCTCTGTCCTATCTGCAAATCCCTCCTCTGGATAGATCCTGTAACTGAGGAAGTGATTCAGTTTGAGGAAAAAGTGAAAAAAAAAAGGAAATCTTTAGAGGAGCTTCTTTTAAAAGAAAAAAAGAAGAAAGACGAGGCTGATCGAAGGTTTGAAGCCACTGCTGAGTTGGAAAAGAAGAGATCGGAAAAGGCTGAGGATAAATTTAAAAAAGCCCTCTCTGCGCTTGACAAAAAATAGGGGGAAAAAATAGGGGACGTTCCCCTAATTAGCTTCCAATCTGTGTCTCATCTTCTCTAATCTTAGGTGCCATGGTGAATTTAGTGAAGCCATAAAGAGCTAATACTGCAACTGAGGCATAATTCATTATGGCCCATGGAAGATAAGAGAGAGTCGGGACCCCTATGGTCCCGGTGATGAAAACACCAGCCATACTCCAAGGAATAAGGGGAACCATGATGGCGCCACTTTCTTCGATAATCCGGGATAAGTTTTTAGCAGCGAGTCCTCTTTTCTTATAAATAGGAGAAAAGAGGTCTCCGGGAAGAATCATAGAGAGGTAGGAGCTTCCTGTGGCCAAGGCTGTGATAATTGAAGATGCGATGGTAGTCAGCACTAAGCTCCATACCTTGTTTGTAAATCTCATCACTCGACCAAGAATGACTGCGAGAAGACCCGTTCTTTGCATAATTCCGCCGAAGCTAAAGGCAGTAAAAGCCACAAGCTGAACTTCCATCATGCTCATCATCCCACCCTGAGAGATTAACTTGTCCACCTCTTCCACTCCAGTATGGGCTATGTAGCCTGTATTCATAGCCGTTGCCACCTCAGGGATTGGGGCTTTCTGGAAAATGATGGCCAAGATTCCTGCAATGAAAGAGGAGAGAAGCATACCCGGGATGGTTGGTTTTTTTGTGAAAGCAAAGTAAAAAACGATTACCATGGGAAGGAGGAGAAAGATATTAAAGTTGAAGTTTTCCTTTAATGTTTGAGTGATAATCGCCATGGTTTCGTCTTCGACTTTTCCTTCCCCGTATCTGAGTCCGACTATGAAGTAAATCAACAGACCTATGAGCCACGCGGGAGTCGCAGACCAGAGCATGTGCTTGATATGGTCAAAGAGATTCGAGCCTGCAGTGACGGGTGCTAGATTGGCAACATCAGAAAAAGGAGACATTTTGTCACCAAAGTAAGCCCCGGCAACGATCGCTCCTGCTGCTGGACCAAGGGGAATTCCGAGCCCCATAGCGATGCCGATAAAGGCGACTCCCAGGGTCCCGATGGTTCCCCAGGATGTTCCGGTCGCTAAAGACGTGACCGAGCAGACAAAACAGGCAGTCACCAAAAAATACTTTGGAGATATGAGCTTTAAGCCATAAAAAATTATCATAGGAATGGTACCGGATGCAATCCATGAACCAATAAGAATTCCGACACAGAGCATGATTAATATGGCTGGCATAGCTTTGTGGATGCTTCCAACGATTCCCTCTTCCATCTCTTTCCATTTGAAACGCAGAAAGAGCCCTATACACCCTGTAAGGAAGGCAGCAGTGACGAGGAGAACCGGAGCCCTGACTTTGTATATGACATAGCCTATCCACAAACGAACGAGCATCACGAAAAATT
>CAZSPM010000566.1:0-1856 GCA_964608785.1 uncultured Eubacteriales bacterium | reverse complement strand
TGGGATCGCATCGCCTGCTCAGAGCGTTGCGACAAGTTGAGGGCGTCGCTAGCGGCCGCGTTGGTTTACGTTCCATGTCATATCCACGGCTATGATATCACCAAATCGGCGCGAGCGGATGAAACTGTTAGCTTGAATGTAGTTTTTAGCGCTCCTGCGCTGCGTACCAATCTGAACGATCTTTCCGCTCTTTTTTATAGCCTTAAGCGATGCTCGAGCATCTTCCATGGTGTTTGCAAAGGGTTTCTCAACATAGGCATCACAGCCGGCTTCCACAGCTTGTATACAATGTAAAGCATGCTGAAAGTCCGCAGTGCTTATGATTACGGCATCCACCGTGCCCGAGTTATACATTTCCTCATTGTTCCGCATCCCAACGATTTTCTGTCGTGCATTCCTCGAGAGATAAGCCACACCTTCTTCTCTGCGCCGGTTCCAGATATCTGAGACTGCCACAATCTCAAAATTAAGCTTTTTTGAATAATTCATCATGGCTGGGATGAGTGTGCTCCTGGCTCGGTCAGAGAAGCCCACGATTCCAACCCTAATCCGGTCATTAGCTCCAAGAATATGCCTGTATCTAGCTGCTTTTATACTTATTGCTGCGCCTGTTGTACCGACAGCAACTGTTTTTATAAAATCCCTTCGTGTGATGTTCTTTTGTGTCATGATTCACCCTCCTTTTGAAGGTTCTAGTTCTCGAATCTTTATATTGCGAAACCAGACTACATCGGTATGGTCCTGGAGAACAACGTGTCCTTTTCGTTTTTTTGCGAAATTCGGTATGGAGCGGTATTTACTCGCAGCAAGCAAAGCTTTCATTCTACGGGTTTCCAGGTCGTATTCCAGTACTTTTACTCCATTGAGCCAGTGTTCTCCATGGTTCCCACGAAAAATGATCCGGGCTGTATTAAATTCACCGACAGGTTTGAGTGTTTTGCCCTCAGGTTCGATTAAATCATAGAGGGCAGAAGCCGTTCTATTGGAGCCTTTTTTTGCATCTGGATGACTTTCATCATCGAGTATCTGATATTCGAATCCGAGTGCAGCGAATTTAGGAGGAAAAGATATAGACATTTTTTCCGAGACATTGTATTTGATACCGCTGTTTCCGGCTGGGCTGATTTTCCATTCCAGATAGAGCTCAAAATTTTCGAATGATTGGATGGTCATGATATCCCCACCTATGAGCGGCTGTCCGTCTTTTTGCCGTGGCACCTCTTTGCTGGGCACTTTTTTGATTGTACCCTCCTCTATGAGCCAGTGTCCTTCTGGGATTCCCTCGCGGCCTAGGCCTCGCCAGCCATTAAAAGTCTTTCCATCAAAGAGAAGTGTCCATCCCTCTGCTTTTTCTTTTCCTGTGAGTTTGTTATGCGTTTTTGTAGTGGGGGATAGAGGCTCAACGGTCTGTTCTGAGAAACAAAGAATTGAGATGTATGTGAGTAACGCGATCATAACTAGAATACTGCCAGCTAGCCTTCTGTGCATGTTTAAATTCTCCTTTTTTTGTATGATGTCAAATCTATCCCAAATTTTCAACATTAAAAAAATATGGGGAAATATGGGGTCAGGCTTTCATAAGTTTCACTAATAGTACACATTTTGTCATTCCCGTGTGGCTTGTGCCCGCGAAAGCCGGTAACGGGAATCCATGACTATCCACTTTCTGGATTCCTGCTAATGCAGGAATGACAAACAAGTTATTCAAGTTATTCAAGCCTGACCCCATTGCATCTGAAAGCCTGGCCCCGCTTTCGCGGGGCCCATTGCATCATGCAGAAAATAATAGAAAAGAGTCGATTAACTATGTATAGTATCTGTATTAATTTCTTCAATGCAAAGGAGACAGCATGAAG
>CAZSPM010000565.1:0-1861 GCA_964608785.1 uncultured Eubacteriales bacterium | reverse complement strand
TTCTGGATTCCTGTTTGCACAGGAATGACAAGTAGGAGTAATGTGTTTTCTTAGTCCTGGATTCCTGTGGAGCTTGTACCCGCAAAGCTTGTACCCGCAAAGCTTGGGCCCGCAAAGCTTGTACCCGCAAAGCTTGTACCTGCGGAGCTTGTACCTGCGAAAGCAGGTAGCGGGTAGCGGGTAGCGGGTAGCGGGTAGCGGGTACAGGAATGACATTTTTTTTAAAGGTCTGACCCCATCGGGTACAAAACTGCTCTCTGGATTCCTGCTTACGCAGGAATGACGAGTTATTCAAGCCTGATCCCAATGGTACATATGTGTGTCACACTTTGTGACATTTCAGGAACATCGTAAATTATTTAAATAAATTAGGATAGCGCTTGGCGAGGCACAAGGTGTGACATGAGCAATTGTTTTTAGTTTTTTCTGCTTAAAGCGAATCACTTTATCTCCTCTAAAATCAATAATTTAGCTTTCGCCTTCTCTCCCTCTCTTTCTGGCATGGAAATTGCTTTATATATAGGCGAAAGGAGGTTAAACGATGAAAAACTTAAAAAGAAAGAAAGGCCAGAGAATTATGGCTGGAGCTTTGGGTGTATCAGTCTTGGTTCTTTTTGTGGCTCCCTTCGAACTGAGCGCAAATGTATGTGATGAAGCTTTAGAAGACTGCATGATCGATGGGCTCGTTGTTAGTGCTGTTGCATTTCTTGCCGGATTAGTTGGCGGCCCAGGAAGTGCGTTAATAGCTGCGGGAGCTGCTGCGGCTGGATATTCGGCTTTCTGTGCTGTTGGTTGGGTGTTTTGTAAGGCTTATTATCTTTGATGAGATTTTTGTTGTCGAAGAAAAAGCATTATTCCCTTGACAGCATAGGATTAGAAAGGAGGAGAAGATGATATCTAAGATCCAAAAGAGTCTGAAAAAGTCTTCATTAATTATGATCCTTTTTTTGTTATTGATGAGTACAGACACTCTTACTCTGGAGGCAAAAAAAGAGACAAGGACATGTGATGAGGCTTTTATGGCGTGCATGGATGACGGGCCAAGTATCTGGTTTGCGTTGCTCGGTCATGCCACATATTGTTTTGCTGGGTGGGTCTTTTGCAAGAAATATGTTGAGAAAGAATGAGAAAAAGCGCTCCGTGGCTCGTCATTTAATTGAAGCGTCAGATTTTCCTCGCTCCTTGAGTAAATGGAGCCCATATGATGAAAATACTAAAAAGAAAAAGAATCAAAGGCATGCCCATCAGATCTGTCCTCCTGTTTGCAGCTCTCTCGATGCCGCTTTTGTTTATCTGGGGTAGTGGCCCTCTTAAAATATACCTTGAAGAAGTGCTTTCAATCGGCAGCCTGGAAGATGACACTTTATTCCAATGGGTGGCGGTTGTTGCTGATTCCCAGAATCTATATATCACCGATGCGATGGACTATTCGATAAAACTTTTTGATGATAAGGGTAATCTTCTCGGGAAGACTGGCAGAAAAGGACAGGGGCCGGGTGAATTTCTGGCTCCAAGGTTTATGGGCGTATCGGAACGTTTTCTCTATGTCACAGATCAACATATTCCTGGCATTCAAGTTTTTGATAAGGAACTCAATTACCAGAAAAGAATCGCGATTTTCATTCCCATTACCGACATAAAGAGCATTTCTGATGAAGAGATCGCAGTGGCCTCCCTTTCAGCGGATGAGGAGAAAAAGGGAAGGATTTTTATTTTTAACCAAAAGGGAGAGGTCGTCCGCAGTATCAAATACACAGACAGAAAAACAGCTTTTATGCTGGATATGGTAAGCTTTGATTTTGACCGCCAGGGCAATCTTTATCTCGCCTATAATTTCCAGGATAAAATTCAAAAATTTAAT
>CAZSPM010000564.1:0-1861 GCA_964608785.1 uncultured Eubacteriales bacterium | reverse complement strand
TCTTTCATGAAATCCCTGATTACCTCTTCATCATCTATCACGAGGATAGACTCAGTCCCTTCGACATTGCTGATCCTGGTTTCTCCCTCCACCAGAACTGGTTTAGAAGACGAAGGCAGGTAAATTTTAAAGACCGTTCCTTTCCCCAGCTCACTGTAGACATTAATATAACCGCCATGATTTTTTACAATCCCATAGACTACTGAAAGGCCAAGGCCCGTTCCTTCTTCCCGTCCCTTGGTGGAGAAGAAAGGCTCAAAGATTCGGTAGAGGGTTTCCTGATTCATCCCCATCCCCGTATCAGATACTGAAATGCAAATATTTTGACCCGGCTGTGCGCCAAGGTGAACCTTACAAAAGGTTTCATCGAGATATACATTCTTCGTCTCAATGGATAAGGTACCCCCTCCCGGCATAGCATCTCTCGCATTAACGAAAAGGTTGAGAAAAACTTGCTGAACCTGGTTGGCATCTCCCTCTATAGATGAGAGCCGGGAATCGGGTGCAATCTTGATAGATACGCTCTTATCGATAGAGCTGTAGAGTATTCTTAACGTTTCATTAATTATTTTGTTAACATCAAGCGGTTTACTCTCATACTTGCCTCCCCTGCTGAATGAAAGGAGCTGGCCGGTGAGGTCTGCTGCACGCACCGCTGAAGATTCAATTGTATCTACATACTTATAAATCTTGCTTTCCCCGCCGACGAGCGTCTTGATAAAGGAAGCATATCCTAAAATTCCGCCCAGGATATTATTGAAATCATGGGCAATTCCTCCGGCAAGGGTACCGATAGTTTCCATCTTCTGGGATTGGAGCAGCTGATCTTCCAAAGACCTCTTTTCTGTAACATCCCTGACGATAGAGACTGCTGCAATATTGTTCCCCTCATCATCCTTTACAAAGGACATACTCTGTTCAACCTCCACATAAGAGCCGTCTTTTTTCTGCCAGAGGGCCTCAATAAAAACAAAACCCTCCTCAAATAACTGGGCCAGCTTTTCCACTATCTCTTTTCTTATTCTTTTGTCCTTTGGTGCCAGGAAAGAAACGTGTTGATCTATAAGCTCCTCCCTGCGATAGCCGGAGAGGTTCTCAACCGCGGTGTTCACAGAAAGGATGACTCCCTGGGGATCACAGACTAAAATGCTATCCATGGAGTATTCAATAACACTCTCTAAAAAATTCCTGGTTTCCTTGAGTTCCCTTTCCGCTGTTTTTTTCTCTGTTACGTCCCTGACGATTGAAACCCCTCCAATATAGTCCCCCTCCTCATTCTTTATCATAGCACTGGCCATTTCCATATCTAATCTCGTTCCGTCTTTCCTCCGCCATACCGAATCATAGGCCACGCTGCCCTGGGAGAACAATTTCGGTATAATTTCTTCCCTCATCCTTTCCTTTAAACTTTCATCCGGGGGAACAAACACAGAAGTGTGCTGATTCATCATTTCTTCTCTACTGTATCCAGAAATCTCCTCGACAGCCTTATTAACAGAAATGATATTCCCCTTTCCATCATTAATCATTATACCATCCATAGAATATTCAATGACTTTCTCTAGAAAGTCCCTGGATTCCTTAAGCTGTCTCTCTGCTTTTCTTCGTTTTGTAATGTCCCTGATTATGGAGATTGCGGCAATAGCGTTGCCTTGCTCATCTTTGACCATGGTACTGATCTGCTCTGCTACTATCAGAGTGCCATCATCTCTTTGCCAGTTAAATTCATAACTTGCATGGCCTTTTTCAAAATACTCTTCTGCGACCGTTGTCCTCACCTCTTCTCGCGTTTCTTCATCCAAAGGAACGAACTGAGAAATATGCATATCAATAAAATTTTCTTTTTTCCTTCCGGTGATTC
>CAZSPM010000563.1:0-1864 GCA_964608785.1 uncultured Eubacteriales bacterium | reverse complement strand
GGGTCATTATAGGATCTCATTCATCCGGTTTATTTTCAAAATCAGCGGTTCTGCTTTCGCACAATTTATGATAGAAAGTAAGTAGAGATGAGCACGGGGTATGCTGCCAAGGTATCCGTCGTGTAACTGAGAGGGCGGAGCTAAGCCATAAACAAATACACAAGTATTGTAAAGATGCATTGGAGTGATCGTTAAGCCTTATGCATCCAAAAATTAGTATCGTTATTGTTACATACAACGATAAAGACAGGCTGGTCGATTGTCTTTTTTCTCTGAGGAAGCAGACCTACCCTGCAGAAAAAAGAGAAATTATCGTGATCGATGATGGGAGCACAGATGATACTGCAGAAGCCATAGATTCAACCTTCCCTGAAATCAAGGTTATAAAAAAGGAAAATAGTGGTCCGGATAACTCAAGAATTTATGGCATTGAGGCGGCAAAAGGAGAGATCATGGCTTTTATTGACTCTGATTGTACCGCTTCGTCAAACTGGTTGGAAAATATTGATCGCAGTCTAAGGGAGAGTCATATTTCAATTGTGGGTGGCCGGATTCTCCACCGGGGAAGTTTCTGGACGAGGCTGATCGGAATTTCTGACTTCGGTGAGTTTCAGGGTCTGACGGAAAAAGAAGTCAGTAATATTCCTACCTGCAACATGGGTGTAAAGCGAATTATTTTTGAGCGATTTAATTTTGATCCTCATCTGCGTGCCGGGGGTGATGTCATTTTTTGCCATCAGTTAAAAAAAAACGGGCATAAACTTCTTTATGATCCAAAAATCGAGGTTATACACCGTCCGCAGGTAAATTTTTTAGCTTTTTTAAAAAGAGCTTATGGTTACGGAGAAGTGTTTATTAACATCCGAAGAATTGAGCCGAAATTGCACTATGCCAAATTTACCAAATTTGGACTTCCTGGAATTATATCTGCAACATTAGGAAGGACATTCCTGGACTGGTATCGACTTTTTTGCTATAGAAAAGAGATGAAGTTTAGAGTTTATGAAATCCTGCCGGCCATGTTTGTTTTGTTTCTTAAAAGATTTTCTTCTCTTTGGGGGGCTGTTACGTGTTACAGGTCAAAAGCCCTCGGGAAAGGCTCCTGAATAAATCAGAAAGAACTAAATATGCGCATTCTTCACATGACCGATAATTATAAATTTACGGGTGGCATACAAAGCTATCTAAAGCAATTAGTTGATTTGCTGGAGAAAAAAGGGCATCGCGTTGAAGTTTACAGCCCTTCAGGAAACGCAGAGAGCTTTCGCAGTTATTTTACACGCTGGCTCAGTTACAAAGACTTTTCAGCGGTAAAAAAAATTATTGCCCGGTTTGAACCGGATATCGTTCACGGCCATAGCATTTCGATGAGAATGTCTCCTTTGCCCTTTTTAGCCGCAAAAAACAGAAAAATTCCCGTCGTCATGACAGTTCATGATTTTAACTATGTTTGCCCGAGAAAATGGATGATTTACAGAGATGAAAATCCCTGTCTTTACGGCTTTAGTTTTCGCTGCCTTGTCTCAAATTGCCATTGCAGCAAAAATGGCTGGCGGTATTTGCCTTATCACAACCTGCGCTGGATAAAGATTGCCCTGCATCGACGTATGCTAAAAAAATATGTTCGAACGTTTATCTGTCCTTCAAGGGTCCTTCGTCAATGGATGGAGAAAAGTCTGGATGTCCATAATATTGATTTTATACCTAATTTTATTGAGAGAAGACTGTCTCCCCAAGTGAATATCCAAAAATATAACCAGCTGCTGTTTATTGGCAGACTGAGCAAAGAAAAGGGAGTCAATTGTCTTCTCAATGCAATGCCTTTGATATTAGCATCCCACCCTGACGCACCCCTTACACTCGT
>CAZSPM010000562.1:0-1866 GCA_964608785.1 uncultured Eubacteriales bacterium | reverse complement strand
CTTTTCATCATCCATTAAGGATCGATATACCTCCCACTTCTCTGCTGGTCGGGGAAAAAAGTTGGGAGAAGGAAAAATTATATATCGATCTTGCTGACCTCTTGCATAATCGAAAGCTGAAAAGAGTAGAGTTCAAGGCGGGTGTGACTGCTGAAGAATTGATAACTTTTATAATGAAGCTCTTTCTTCCTCCTGAAGAGATTATAAAAGCAGGGGGTCTGAATGAGATTTTCAAGAAAGAGAATGTTACTCATGTTTCTGTGGAAGAGCTTGATTATGCACCGCTTATAGGCGGTGATAAAGAAGCGGTTGGAGATATTTGGCCCTATTTGCTCCAAGATGCAGTCGAAAAAGAAGACCTTCAAAAGGTCAACGAATTTGCCGACAAATTTGAGAAGTATGTCGACAAGTTCAAAACGAAAGCGCTTGTTGAGGATGAAAAGCTCAGAGGAAACATCGAAAGATTTTTTACTTTCCTTAAAGACAAGGACAAAGATAAATTCAGCAAATGTTCAAAAGATCTGTATAAGTCTATCTTGAGGAATAAAGATACTTTGGAAGGCGTCAATTTCGATGAATTGAGGAAGCTTTTTAAAGATCTTGATGAAGGTAACCTGGCTTCTATATTGTGGGAACAGATGGTGTCTGAAAGAAAGTTTGATGTTTCAAGTTTTCATATGTTCTCCCAACTTACAGAGAAAGATAAACACGCTGAAATTGCCTCTTCTTTAGAGGAGATATTCAAGAGGGAGTTTTCCGAAAAATCTACGCCTCAGGCAAGAGCGAAAATCGAAGAACTAATGTCTGACTCAGCCCGCCCTTATATACCGGAAACTTATCGTCAAATCTTTTCCTCGCTCCTGAAAGATATTTCTATCCAGGGAGATGTCACATTAGACCAGAATCTCATTCAGAGAAATTACCGCTTCATGCTTCTCAATTTGCTCGACAAGGAAGATAAGGGGAAAGAGTTTATTGCCCTTTTAGAGAAAATCGAGGCTGAATGGCAGAAAATAATCGATGAGAAGGATATCGAATACTTGAAAGGGCTGGTAAAGGTTTTGGATGGAAAAAGAGACGACTTATCATCTGAGCCTCTCTATATGAAGATGAGAGAGAACACTTCTTATTTTATAGATAATGCGATTTTGCAGGGAGAAGTGACCACAGAATTTGATGACATTCTGCCTTACATAAAGGAAAGCGCGCTGGGTTCCAAAGCATATCTTGAGAAGATATTCAAAGAAAAGAATGTCAATTCGATAATCTTGAGTTTTTATTTCAGATTATTCCCCGCCGATCTGCCCACATTTAAGGCAAAGCTAAAGGAGAACTCAGTTGATCTGGAATTCATGAAAAAAATCACTGAGAATCTGGGAAGGATTGACTCTCCTTCATCTTTAGAATCTTTGAAACATATTTTCTCTTTGGGCGGTGATTGGTTAAAGGTGCAAGTATTAAAAGCCATGCAAAAGATATCCATTTCTGATGAGACTTTCCTTCTTCCCCTTGTAAAAAAGAAAGATTACGCCCAGAGGAAAGAAGCCGCAGCGATCTTAGCGAGAGATGATACGACAAAAGAAAAGGTAATTGAGGAACTTCTCTCTATTCCCACTTCCATGGGGAAGAAAAACAAGATCCTTCGGCAAAATATAAAAATAATTAACGAGGTGGATTTGAGAGAAGCCAAGAACAGGCTAGCTGAACTCAATCAAAAGAAATTTTTCTGGAATAAAAAACTGAGAAAAGAAACCTCAAGAGTTTTGGAGAGGTGGAATGAGAGATAAGATTAAAGACACTTTAACAGATCTGCTGTCTGCAGTTAACGTAGCGAAGTTTTATTCTGTAGAGACTGCACGTTTCTCA
>CAZSPM010000561.1:0-1867 GCA_964608785.1 uncultured Eubacteriales bacterium | reverse complement strand
CCAGGACAAGGCGCGAGGAGCAGAGAACCGGAGCATATGCCTATATGTGAGGCTTTGAGCACCACAGTAACGCAGTCATGGAGGAAAAGATGGGTGAGCTGAATAGTTACGTTTCAGTTCACTTTATATCTGAGTCGGGAGGAGAAAATGGGATCTGTAGCGCTAAGCAAGGATGACGAGGTTCAGGTCGAGGAAAACAGAGAAAATGACAATTTCATGGGCAATGGAGAAGAGTCAGGAATAGCGGGTCAGGATGGGAATCACACGAGTAAATGGGTAAAGATTTTTGAGGAAGTCGCCGAAAAGAGTGGTTCGGTGTTAAAAACCAGTGCTTTCAAAGTCGGAGATTTTACAGCCCATGCAACCCACCTTGCCAAATTGAAGCTGGAAGCACATAAGCTGAACAACGAGTTATGTAAGCTCATTCTGGAAACGGGGCACAAGCTGTGGGAACTTCATAAGGACCATAACCTGGACCAAGTGGAAGACATTTTTTCGGAGGATTTCAAGGAGATTGCTTCTATTGAGGAAAAACTCCAGGAAAATCAAAAACAAATGCAGCATTGAATCCCTTCCGGCAAAGCATTGGGTTTGCTTTTGGCCAGAAAAAGAGGACAAGGTATAAGTAAGCGGCTTGGTTGTCGTTTGGGGATTACAGGAGTAAAACTATGCCACGAGCTTCAAGGCACGAATTGGAATTCGAGACCGAAATTTTCTATCCTTGCTGTGTTAAAGAATTGCCCAAACGGCATGAACCCCCTTAGGTAGACGACCAAAAACCGTACACGGCGAGTCCCGGGGAGATTTTCCACTTCAAGTCCCCCCTTTATGCTGGTTGTCATTTGCCATGCTTGCTCTTCCAATGCACTAAAATTAGCACCGAAGACCGGCAGCCATCTGACCTTTCTCGTTTGACGAAGCCAGTTGAGACCGTAAAGCTCAAACCCCCACTTCAGCATTCCCTTGTCCATGTCGGGTCCTGTGTGAAGTATGTATCCCCCGCCCGCGTAGAGCCGCCACATCTTTTGCTCGACAGAAAGCAAGAGGTCTAAGGCCTCGAACGAGATTCCGACGTTATCGACATCCGGATTACTCAGGAGAAACTCATCCCCGAGGTGACTACTCTGGTGAAACAAGCGAAATCGACTGGAAAAATATCCACTGCGCAGGGTTAATGAGGGGCCAACAAGGAAGTCCGTGTTGATCAGGTCCTGGGACTGTGCATCTAAATTAAATTGAGAAAATACAGCAGTAGAGATGTCTAACTGTATGCCGTCACATCCATTCGGTTGCCGCAAGCCCCATAAACCGAATTCCATTCCGAAGCCAACGAGTCCTGCAGAAAAGGATTCACCTCGTTTTTTAGACGGAAACCCCCTTTCCCTAAAACGGACACGACGCAAACTACTATAAAAGCGTGGCTGTTTCATGTCGGCTAAAAGCGGACGAAAGAGGTTTCCTTTTGGAAGCCATACTTCATCCAAGTCAGCAATCCTGAGATCAGACCGTGTTCCTGCTTCGATGCGCCCAAGGGAGGTGGTGCAGTTGCTCCTAATCCTACCTCGATTTGTATTCGATGTATTCTCGACTGCCTGAGCCTGGCGTCCAGTCATCGGAATCATAAAAACCAGGAGTAAGGTGGATATGTACAGAGAATAGTTTGAACGCAGATGGGGTACTTGGGAATAGGCCATTTTGTGCACCGAAAAGTAGAAAAAAAGACTTTCCAACATATCAAACATAATCTCCTTTATCCACTAACAAAATATAAAATCACCATGTAAGCATAAAAGAGAAACATGCTCAGAGAGCTAGGAGACTGTCGGACTTAGGAAGAACCTACTGCGGCAGCGGTAAGATTGGCCCA